>NZ_JBVKAK010000002.1:697148-745194 GCF_055639435.1 Streptomyces sp. NPDC039430
CCCCCCCACCCCCCACCCCCACCCCCCCCCCCCCCCCCACCCCCCCCCCCCCCCCCCCCCCCCCCCCCCCCCCCCCCCCCCCCCCCCGGCGCACTCGGGGCATTCGGGCGCCGGCGCGCGACACCGGCGCGCGGTGTTCCGGCCCAGGTTCCCACCGCATGCCGCAGAGGAAGTGACCGTGACCATGACCAGCACGGATGCCGCCACCGAGGGCCACGAGGCCAGGGCACTCCTGGAGCGCACCCGCACCGCTGTCCATCCCGAACTCCGCTCCACCGTCGAGTCGTTGCCCGCCTCCCTGCGCCGGATCGCGATGTACCACTTCGGCTGGGAGCACGCCGACGGCACCCCGGCCTCGGGCCGGGAGGGCAAGGCGATCAGACCCGCGCTCGTCCTCGCCGCGGCGCGGTCGCTCGGCGGGGATCCGCACCACGCCGTACGGGCCGCCGTCGCCGTCGAGCTGGCCCACAACTTCACGCTGCTCCACGACGACGTGATCGACGAGGACCCGACCCGGCGGCATCGCGCCACCGCCTGGACGGTCTTCGGCACCGCCGACGCCATCATCGCGGGCGACGCCATGATGGCCCTCGCGCTGCGGCTGCTCGCCGAGGACCCGCACCCGGCGTCGGCCGCCGCCTCGGCGAGGCTCGCGTCCTGCGTCATCGAACTGTGCGCGGGCCAGCAGGCGGACTGCGCCTTCGAGCAGCGCGATCCGCACGAGGTCTCGCTCGACGAGTGCGTGGCCATGGCGACCGCCAAGACCGGTGCCCTGCTGGGCACGTCCTGTGCGCTCGGCGCGCTGTACGCGGGGGCGGGGGAGGAGCAGGTCGCCGCGCTGGACGCCTTCGGCAGGGAGGCGGGGCTCGCCTTCCAGCTGATCGACGACCTGATCGGGATCTGGGGCGACCCCGACCGTACGGGCAAACCGGCCGGAGCCGATCTGGCCGCCCACAAGAAGTCCCTGCCGGTGGTCGCGGCCCTGGCCTCGGGCACCCCGGCGGCCGGGGAACTGGCCGAGTTGTACCGGGGGCCGATGGACGCTGGAGCCGTGGCGCGCGCGGCCGCCGCCGTCGAACGGGCGGGCGGGCGCGACTGGGCCCAGTTCCAGGCCGCCGAGCGGATGTCCCGGGCCGTGCACGAACTGTCCCGGGCGGTGCCCGACCTCTCGGCGGCGGACGATCTCCTCGCCCTGGCGGAGTTCGTGACGCGCCGTACCCGCTGAGGCGGGCGCAGGGCCCGGATCCGCCCAACCCTAGGATCACCTCGTCGTATTGAGTGACGACGTGACGAGGTGACGACGTGACGACGCGGCAGTCGTGACGGTCGTGACGGTCGTGACGGTCGTGCCGAGGAGGGCCGGGAAATGGGTGCGGGGACAGGACGGGCGGGGACAGGACGGGCGGAGACAGGTCCGGCGGGGGCGAGACGGGCCGGGACGAGACGGGCGGGGGAGAGCGACCGGGCGACGTTGGTACGGCTGCTCGAAGAGGCCTTCGACGACGACCCGGTGAGCTGCTGGGTCTTCCCGGAGAAGGACCACCGCCGGCGGGTGCACGGTCTCTTCCTCGGCGTGTTCGCCGATGTCGCGCTCGCCGAGGGGTGGGTGGACATCCTGGAGGACGGGACGGGCATGGCGCTGTGGCTCTCGGTGCCGGCGGGGCTCCCGGAGGAGGAGGACGACACGCCGGCCCGGATGCGGGCGACCGCCGACCCGGACAACGAGCGTACGGAACTGGTCGGCAGGCTGACGGGCGCGGTCCATCCGCACGACCGCGCGCACGCGTATCTGCTGATGATCGCGGTGTCCCCGGCCCACCAGGGCCGGGGGCTGGGCCGCGCGCTGATCGAACCCGTGCTGGAGCGCTGCGACCGCGAGGGTCTTCCGGCCTATCTGGAGGCGAGCAGCGAGCGGAGCCGACGGCTCTACGAGCGGCTCGGGTTCACCTTCACGGGCACCACGGTCGATCTGCCGGACGGGCCGCACATGTGGCCCATGTGGCGGGAACCGCGCACCGCTTGAGCGGGGCGGCCGGATAATCAGTTTGCTGAACCACTGCATCCGGATCACTATGGGTGCAGTGGTCAGGCGATCCTCCGGGACGCCGGCCCTTTCCTGTCGTCGAGTGCTCGGAGGACCCGGCTTGCGCAAGCTCACGTACTACATCGCGGTATCGATCGACGGCTTCATCGGTGACCCCTCGGGCGACGCGACGGCCTTCGAACGCTTCGTGGACGAGGAGTTCCTCGCGTTCCTGAAGGCGGAGTACCCGGAGACCCTGTCCACCCCGGGCCGCCGGCACCTGGGGATCGACGATCTGGAGAACCGGCACTTCGACACCGTCATCCAGGGCCGGGCCAGTTACGGCGTCGCCCTGGGGATCGGGGTCACCAGCCCGTACGCGCATCTGCGCCAGTACGTGGTGTCGCGCGGTATCAAGGAGAGCCCGGACCCGGCGGTCGAGATCGTCTCCGGGGACGTCGTCGCGAAGGTCCGGGAACTGAAGGCGGAGGATGGCGAGTTCGGGATCTATCTCTGCGGCGGCGCCGATCTCGCCGGGCAGTTGACCGGTGAGATCGACGAGCTGGTCATCAAGACGTATCCGCTGGTCCTCGGCTCGGGGATGCCGATGTTCGCGACGGATTTCGCCCTCGACGAGTACACCCTGGAGTCGGTGAGGACGTTCGGGAACGGTGTGCTCGTGCGCAAGTATGACCGGAAGCCGTGACCCGTGCTGCGACGGAAGATCCGGTACCGCTACAGTCCGCGCCATGACAGCGGAGTCGACGGATTCATGGGCGGGTTGGTACCGGGACCGCCTGGGCGCGGAAGCGATCACCCTGAGCGCGGGTGGACAGCAAGTACGTACTCATATCAGGGGAGTTGAGTACGAAGGGGCGGATTTCGCCGTCCTGGAAGCGGTGGGGGCGGGCGGGCTGCTGTCGTCCTGCGTCATGGAATGGGACATACCGCTGCCCGTCAGCTCGGCGGGCACGGTCCAGCAGGCCACGCTCAGCTGTCTGCTGACGCTCGGTGAGCGAGCGGCCGAAGGCCCCGTCGGCCGGGCCGAGTTGAGCCTGACGCTGCACTGCGGCGGGGCGGCCTACGCGTCGGGGATCGCCGGGGGCGGCTTCGAGGAGGCGCTCGGCAGGATCCGGCGCCAGCTGCCGAGCGGTACGGAACTGGGCGGCCGGCCGCTGGTGGGAGCGTCCTGACGAGCTGACGTGGCTTACGTGGCCGCCGCGGCCGACATGACCCACGCGGCCGTCTGAAGACAGGCCCCTGGTCCGGGACCCCTAGTCCGGGACGGGGGCGTCGTCGTGGAGGACGAACTCCTCCGCGATGTCGGCCGGCCGAAATCCGGCCACCATCAGGCCGTCGAGCAGCGCGTCCAGCCGGGCGCGCGCCGCCGGTCTGCCGACCCCGCGGGCGCGCTGTGTCACGGAGCGCTCCTGGACCCCGTGGGACAGCACCCGGCGCGCGGCGCGCGAGACATGCGCGCTGTGCCGTTCCGCGACCGCGGCCAGGCGTTGGGTGTCGTACGGGATCGGCAGCCGCAGCGTGACGTGGTGCTCGAAGTGGCAGTGCGGGGGCAGCGCGGCGGCCTCGGCGTCGGTCTGCGGCACGCCCTCGTTCCAGGGCGCTGCCACCAGCTTCGTCCGTACGACGGGGAACCCGGCCTCCGCGAGGCGCTCCGCGCACCGCTCGGCGGCCCGGTGCTGCTCGTCGAGTGTGCCCCTGCCGGGCAGGGTGAGCGTCGGCCGGGACGGCGTACGGCCGCGGTCCAGGACGACGAGGCTGACCGCGAGGCCATGGGCGGCGGCCCAGTCGTGGAGACACGCGACCCGGTCCGGGCGGTCGGCCCGTACGGTCAGGAGTGTCTCGAAATCGCCGCTGATGATCGGTCCGAGATCGCGCTGAGGCTCGCGGTGGGGCTCGCGGTGAGGCGACGCGCCGGTCTCCGTACTGAAGTCCACCGAGAGACGTTACCAAGGGGGACACGGGAAGGGGCGCCCCTGGGCGATTGCTCCGGGGCGCCCCTGTTACGCGAGGGAGGTCAGGTGTGCGGTCGCGCGGTCTTTCGTGGGGGAGGTCAGGAGACCTTGGCCAGCGCTGCGGCGAGGCCGTTCGCCCAGAGGGCGTTGACGCGGGAGCGCTCGGCCGCGTTCGGCTGGGCGTTCTGGCAGGACGTGCCCGGACCGCCGCCGGACATCAGCTCGCTGCACGGGCCGGAGTAGTGGTCGGGGAGGCCGAGGACGTGCCCGGTCTCGTGCGCGGTGACGCGGGTGGAGTTGTACTGCTGGTTCTGCCGGTAGTCCAGGAAGATGTAGCCGGAGCCGTGACCGTCGGTGCTCGCGTACGAGCCGCGCGAGTCATTGCCCTCGTAGTACGTGAAGTCCGCGTTGCTGCCCGCCTGGAGCTTCACATTGGAGACGGCGCTGTTCCAGATCGAGGTGGAGCTGGCTATCTGGCCGGCGAAGGTGGGCGCGTTCGACGCGTTGTAGACCACGGTGACGGCCTGGGCGCCGGGGTTCGCGGCCCGCTTCTCGGCGACCGACTTCAGGACGGCCTCGAAGAAGGCCTTGTTGCCCGCGGCCTCCGCCTTCGAGCCCTCGTAAGCGGCGTACGAGGAGGTGGCGGCGTCGGCGGCGGGGGCCGGAGCGGCGGTGGCGGTGGGCGCGACACCGAGCGTCGCGAAGGCCAGACCGATACCGGCGATCGCGGAGATGGCGGTCTTGGGGTGTCTCATGTGGGGGGCTCCTACTGGTCCGTAGAACGGATTGGGTACCGCAGAGTCTCGGGGAGTCCGCCCGTGTGCGGATGATGTCAAAGTCCGATAACACGAGCGCATCACCCGGGCCGTATATCTTCGAATGCGCGTCCAATTACAGGCATTTGGACATCTGGTGTGGTGCGGGAGGCCGCTCTACTCTCTGGGCATGGAGCTGGAGGTGAGACATCTGCGTGCCCTGTGCGCCATTGCCGATGCCGGCAGTCTGCACAAGGCGGCGCGACAGCTGGGGATGAGCCAGCCATCCCTGACCACGCAATTGCGGCGTATCGAGAACGCGTTGGGCGCGGAGCTGTTCTCCCGGGAACGTACCGGCTGCCGGCCCACTCCGCTGGGCCGCTCGGTACTGAGCAGGGCCCGCCCGCTCGTCTCCGGAATGGCCTCGCTGGTCGCCGAGGCGAGGGTGGCCGCCGGTCTGGCCGACGGACCGAGGCTGCGGATCGGCTCCACCGCGAGCCGCGCGCTGGTGGGATGGCTGCGCCGGCTCAGGAACCGGCTGCCCGGTACGGACATCTCGCTCCATATGGACGTCTCCGCCAACGCGTTGCTGCGGATGCTCGCCGCGGGCCAGCTCGACGTCGCGTTCGTCCATGAGGTGGAGGGCTGTCCGCTGCTCGTCCCCGAAGGGCTGCAGCGGCGCGTACTGGTCGAACGGGAACCGCAGTTCATCTCCATGGCCAGGGACCATCCGGCGGCGGGCAGCCCGGTGGTGGAACTGGCGGATCTCGCCGAGGACCGCTGGATGGTCGACCCGACGGTGGACGGCGAATGGGACGGGCTGCGCCGGGTATTGGGCGCGGCCGGACTCAACCCGTCGGTGCTGCACGGGGATTACCTCACGGCGGCCTCACTCATCGCGGTCGGCGAGGCGGTCGCGCCCTGCCAGCCCACCTCGGGTCCGCGCGACGACATGGCGATCCGGCCGCTGCGGGACGATCCGCTGGCGGTGCGGCTGCTGTTGTTCTCGCGGTCGGGCGCGGAAGGGCCGGGCGCGGAGGGGGCCGGTGGCCGCGACGAGGTCTTCGCGGATCTGGAGGCGTCGTACCGGGAGGCGGCGCTGCGCGCGGTCGACTACCGCAGATGGCTGACCGCGCACAAGAGCCCACTGCTGCACGCGCCGGCGGCCTGAGGGAGCCGGAGCACCGCGCGCGTCAGGTGAGCAGGGCGCGCGCCTGTTCCCGGGCCGCGCCGAGCGCGTCGGGGAAGACGCGCAGGCCGTGGGCGACGAGGGCGCCTTCGTGGAGCAGCATGAGCGTACGGCCGAGGCGCACGGCTTTCCCGTCCTCGTTACCGTCCCCGTCCCCGGCCCCGTCCCCGGCCCCGGATTCGGCTTCGCGGGCGAGGCGGGTGAACAGCTCCAGCATCCAGGTCTTCTGACCGGCGATGACGGTGTACGCGGGGTGGGTCCGGTCGTCGATCTCGGCGTGGGCGTTGACCATGCCGCAGCCCCGGGGGCTGTTCGCCTCCATCCATGCCCGTGAGGCGTCGAACACCGCGAGCACACGCGCGACGCCGGGAGGCCGCACGTCGTCCGCGCCCGGCGAAACCGCAGCGAGGCGTTCGGCGAGGAAGGCGCGCCAGCGTTCGTCGCGGGCGGCGAGGTACTCCACGATCAGCTGGTCCTTGGAGCCGAACCGGTCGTAGAGCGTCTTCTTCGTCACCCCCGCCTCGGCGGCGATCAGGTCGACCCCGACCGCGTGGATCCCGCGCTCGTAGAACAACCGCGAGGCGGCCTCCAGGGCGCGCCGGGCGCCGGGGGTCATCGTGATCCGGCGGGGTTCCGGCGTAGGGCTCATGAGGCCGAGTATACCGATCTGTATAGTGAGCCCATGAGTAAACCGATCTGTATACCCAGCTCGCGCCTCCTCCCGCCGGACGGTGCCCCGGGATGAACCTCCTCCTCTCGGCCGCGTTCGTGCTCTGCTGGAGCTCCGGCTTCATCGGGGCGAAGCTCGGGGCGGGCAGCGCCGACGCGGTGACGATCCTGATGTGGCGGTTCCTGCCGCTCGCCGCCGTCCTGGGACTGGTCGCGGTCACCCTCACCCGTCACGCCTGGCGCGGACTGACCGCGCGCGCCGTGCTGCGGCAGGCGGCGATCGGCGCGTTGTCGCAGAGCGGCTATCTCCTCACCGTGTACTACGCGATCCAGCTCGGCGTCTCCAGCGGTACGACGGCGCTGATCGACGGCACCCAGCCCCTGGTCGCCGGCGCCCTGGCCGGCCCGTTGCTGGGCCAGTACGTCTCGCGACGGCAGTGGCTCGGTCTCGGCCTCGGAGTGGCGGGCGTCGCCCTCGTCACCGTGGCCGACGCGACGGCCGCGGCCACGGGGACCGTGGAGCCCTGGGCGTACGCGGTGCCGTTCCTCGGGATGTTCTCGCTGGTCGCGGCGACCTTTCTGGAGGGCCGCTCACCGACCCGTACCGCCCCCTCGGTCGCCATGACGATCCACTGCGCCACCAGCGCCGTCGTCTTCACCGTGCTCGCGACGGCCACCGGAGCGGCGGCCCCGCCCGCCGAGGCGTCCTTCTGGACCGCGATCGCATGGCTGGTGATCCTCGCGACCTTCGGCGGCTACGGCCTGTACTGGCTGGTCCTGCGGCGCTCCGGGGTGACCGAGGTCAACACGCTCATGTTCCTGATGGCACCGGTCACGGCGGTGTGGGGCGCGGCGATGTTCGACGAACCCTTCGGCATACAGACAGCCGCCGGTCTCGCGGCCGGCCTGGCCGCGGTGACGGTCGTACGGCGCGGAGCGGCCGGAAGACACCCCCTCCGGCCCCCGCGACGGCCGCACGGCGGCCGAAAAAGCGACCGCACCCGGTCCGGCAGGGGCTCCGGTATGGAGTCCTGCGGGCCGGGTGCGGCCGGAAAGCGCTGCGTGTGAGGTAACCGCAGGTCAAGCGGCATGATCGGCGATCAGGCCTTCTTCGTCTCCCAGAAGATCTTGTCGATCTGGGCGATGTGGTCCAGGGCCTTCTGGCCCGTGGCCGGGTCCTTCGAGCCCTTCGCGGTCGACAGCGCCTTGAGGGTGTCGTTGACCAGCTGGTGCAGCTCCGGGTACTTCTCGAAGTGCGGGGGCTTGAAGTAGTCGCTCCAGAGCACCGAGACGTGGTGCTTCGCGAGCTCGGCGCGCTGCTCCTTGATGACCGTCGCGCGCGCCTGGAAGTGGGCGTCGTCGTTGCCCTGCATCTTCTCCTGGACGGCCTTGACCGACTCGGCCTCGATGCGGGCCTGGGCCGGGTCGTACACGCCGCAGGGGAGGTCGCAGTGGGCGCTGACCTTCACCTTGGGGGCAAACAGGCGGGAAAGCATGGAGCTGTCCTTCCTCGTGATCGTCTTCTCAGGTGGGACATTACTCCGTGAGAAGCCTGTTTTCGCGGGTGCCCCCTGGGGCTTAGGACAAAAGTCCGGGGTCACCATGGGACCGGTGGCGGAACGTACCGTGGGACCGGGAGGTGCCGAATGGCGGAGCACGGGCGGGAGTCGAGGGTGTCGTTGGGGATCGCCGAAGTGATGGGTCCGTCCATGTATCCGACGCTCAAGCACGGCGATCAGCTCCTCGTGCACTATCGCGCTCCCCTCAAGCCGGGCGATGTGGCGGTGCTCAAACATCCGCTGCAACAGGACTTGCTCATCGTGAAGCGGCTGGTGGAGCGGCGCGACGGCGGGTGGTGGGTGCTCGGGGACAATCCGGGGGCCGAGGGGGACAGCCGGGTGTTCGGCGCGGTGCCCGAGGAGCTGCTGCTGGGGCGGGTCCGGGCGCGGTACCGGCCGCTGGGGGATCAGCGGTCGGCGCGCGCGGTGGTGTCCTGGCTGGTGTCGGCGCTGCGGCCGGTGCCGGCCGAGCGCTCGGTCTCCAGGCGTTTGCGGGCCCGGTAGGCGGCGACGTTGGCGCGGGTCGCGCAGCGGTCCGAGCAGTAGCGGCGCGAGCGGTTGGTGGACGTGTCCAGATAGGCGTTGCGGCAGGGCGCCGCCTGGCACAGGCCGAGCCGGTCGACGCCGTATTCCGTCAGATGGAACGCGAGCCCCATCGCAGCCGTCGCCGCGAACCCGGCTGTCGCGTTGGAGGGGTGGTCCGCGAGGTGCATGTGCCAGCGCGGATGCCCCTCGTCGTCGAGGAAGTCATGGCCGGAGATCTGCGGGCTGACCGGGAATTCGAGCAGCAGGGAGTTGAGCAGGTCCACCGCCTGGGTGGCCTCGCCCGCGTCGGCGGCGGTGAAGACCGCGCGCAGCCGGGCCCGTACCGACCGGAAGCGGGTGACGTCCGCGTCGGTGGCGCGGCGGGCCGCCTGGGAGCTGGGGCCGAAGAGGGCGCGGACGGCCTCGACCGAGGTCAGGGTGTCCGTACCGCGGGCCGGTTCCTCGGTGTTGACCAGTCGTACGGCGGAGTCCGAGTAAGAGGCCAGTTCCACTTGTAGTCCTTACGGAAGCGGTCTAGGGTCTGGAGGGAAGAACGGTGTAATGGCTGGTTGTGCTTCTAGGGTATTACAGGGGAGGGTTTCCATGACGGAGACGGGAACCACGAGTACGGAAACCGCGAGTACGGGAGCCACGGCCGCGGCAGCCACGGCTTCGGGGACCGACTGGCGCGGCTGGCAGGAGAGCTGGGACCGCCAGCAGGAGTGGTACATGCCCGACCGCGAGGAGCGCTTCCGGGTCATGCTGGACATGGTCGAGGCCGCGGTGGGCCCCGAACCGAGAGTGCTCGATCTCGCCTGCGGCACGGGAAGTATCACGGACAGGCTGCTCCGCCGGTTCCCCGGCGCGACCAGCACCGGCGTCGACCTCGATCCCGCGCTCCTCGCCATCGCCCGCGGCTACTTCGCCGGGGACGAGCGCGTGAGCTTCGTGACCGCCGATCTGAAGGACCCGGGCTGGACGGCGCTCCTGCCGGGCGCCCCGTACGACGCCGTACTCACCGCGACCGCCCTCCACTGGCTGCGCGCCGAGCCGCTCGCGGTGCTGTACGGGCAGCTCGCGGGCCTGGTCAGGGACGGCGGCGTGCTGATGAACGCCGACCATATGACGGACGGTTCCACCCCCAGGATCAACGCGATCGAGCGCGCCCACCGGCATGCCGGAATGGACCGTGCCAAGGCCGCGGGCGCCCTCGACTGGGCGGACTGGTGGGAGCTGGCCGGCCGGGACCCGGTCCTCGCGGAACCGACCGCCGAGCGCTTCAGGATCTACGGCGAACACGCGGAAGGCGATACTCCATCCGTGGACTGGCACGCGAGGAAGTTGCGTGACGCGGGCTTCGACGAGGTACGGGCGGTCTGGTCCTCACCGTCCGACTCCCTCCTCCTCGCGCTCAAGTAGGAGGCGGACCGACCAAGCGGGGCCGGGCCGGGGCCGGCCTACGCATGAGGGGCGGTACGGACGGGTCCGTGCCGCCCCCCACACATGCCGCACCGCCTTCTACAGCACCTTCGACAGGAACGACTTCGTCCGGTCGTGCTGAGGGTTCGTCAGCACCTCGCGCGGATGGCCCGATTCGACGACCACACCGTCGTCCATGAAGACCAGCGCGTCACCGACCTCCCGCGCGAAGCCCATCTCATGGGTGACCACGATCATCGTCATGCCGTCCTGCGCCAGATCGCGCATCACATCGAGCACATCGCCGACCAGCTCGGGGTCGAGCGCCGACGTGGGCTCGTCGAAGAGCATCAGCTTGGGCTCCATCGCCAGCGCGCGGGCGATCGCCACCCGCTGCTGCTGGCCGCCGGAGAGCTGCGACGGATAGCTGCCGGCCTTGTCGGAGAGCCCGACCCGGTCCAGCAGCCGTTCGGCGCGGGCGCGGGCCACGGCCTTCGCCTCGCCGCGCACCTGGACCGGCGCCTCCATGATGTTCTCGACCGCCGTCATGTGCGGAAAGAGATTGAAGCGCTGGAAGACCATGCCGATGTCCCGGCGCTTCCTGGCGACCTCGCTGTCCTTCAGCTCGTACAGCTTGTCGCCCTTCTGGCGGTAGCCGACCAGCTCGCCGTCGACCGACAGCCGGCCCGCGTTGATCTTCTCCAGGTGGTTGATGCACCGCAGGAAGGTCGACTTGCCGGAGCCGGAGGGGCCGATCAGACAGAAGACCTCGCGCGGGGCGACCTCCAGATCGATGCCCTTGAGGATATGGGCGGCGCCGAAGGACTTGTGTACGCCCTCGGCCTTCACCATCTGGGTCATGCCATGCCTCCCTTGGGCCGGCCGAGGGACAGCAGGTTGACGCGGACGCGCTGGAACGGGGTCATCGGCAGGCTGCGGCTCGACCCGCGCGCGTAGTGCCGCTCCAGGTAGTACTGGCCGATGCTGAGCACCGACGTCAGGATCATGTACCAGGCCGCCGCCAGGAACAGCATCTCCACCGTGGCGCCCGAGGTCTGCGCCACGTTCTGGGTCGAGCGCAGCAGCTCGGTGTACTGCACCGCCACCGCGAGCGACGAGGTCTTCAGCATGTTGATGACCTCGTTGCCCGTGGGCGGCACGATCACGCGCATCGCCTGGGGCACGACGACCCGGCGCAGCGTCTTGGCGTGGCTCATGCCCAGCGCGTGCGCCGCCTCGGTCTGGCCCTCGTCGACCGCCTGGAGGCCGGCCCGGCAGATCTCCGCCATGTACGCCGCCTCGTTGAGCCCGAGGCCCAGCAGCGCGCACAGGAACGGGGTCATGAACGAGGACCACTCGTCCTTGTAGACGGGCCCGAGGTTGATGTACTCGAAGACGATGCCCAGGTTGAACCAGACCAGCAGCTGTACGTAGACCGGCGTGCCGCGGAAGAACCAGATGTAGAACCAGGCGATGGCGGACGTCACCGGGTTCTTGGAGAGCCGCATCACCGCCAGGACGATGCCGAGCACCACTCCGAGGAGCATCGCGAGCACCGTGATGATCACGGTGTTCTTGACGCCGGTCAGGATCTGGCCGTCGAAGAAGTAGTCGGGGATGGCGCCCCAGTTCACATCCGCCTGGGCGAACGCGTACACGAGCGCGACCAGCACGCCGATCGCGACGACCGCGGACACGTACCGCCCGTAGTGCCGCACCGGAATCGCCTTGATGGATTCCGGTGCGGTGGACGACACGTCCCGTGGGTCTTCCTTGGGGTCGTCCGACTTGTCGATGTCAACCGTCACGGATGTTGCCTCTGCCTTTCAGAGCCTTCGGAGCGGGCGCGGAATCAGGAACCGCCGTTGAGCTTGGCTTCCTTGACCGCGCCGTCCTCGACGCCCCACTTGGCGATGACCTTGTCGTACTCGCCGTTCTTGATGATGGCGTCCAGCGCGGACTGGAGCGCCTTCGTCAGCGGGTTGTTCTTGGCGACGGCGATACCGTACGGAGCCGCCTCGACCTGCTCACCGACCAGCTGGAAGTCATTGCCGCCGCCCGAGGTCTTCACCGCGTACGCCGCGACCGGGAAGTCACTGGAACCGGCGTCCGCGCCGCCGCCGCGCAGCCGGGTCTGCGCCTCCAGGTCGTTGTCGAAGGCCTCCAGCGTGATCTTGCCCTTGCCGGCCTGTGCGCACTTCTCGCTCTCGGCCTTGGCCAGATCGTGCGAGACGGTGCCGCGCTGGACGACCATCTTCTTGCCGCAGAGGTCGGACCAGGTGGTGATCCCCTTGTCGTCGCCCTTCTTGGTGTAGATCGAGACACCGGCGGTGAAGTAGTCGACGAAGTCGACGCCCTCGCCGACCTTCTTGCCGGTGTCGCCGTCCACACCGTTCTGCCGGTCCTTCGTGTCCGTCATGGCCGACATGGCGATGTCGTACCGCTTGGACCGCAGACCGGTCAGCAGGGTGTCGAAGGTGCCGTTCTCGAACTCGAACTTCACGCCGAGCTGCTTGCCGAGCGCGTCGGCGAGATCCGGGTCGATGCCGACGGTCTTGCCGGACTTGTCCTTGAATTCCACCGGCGGGTACGCGATGTCCGAGCCGACCTTGACGACGCCCTTGTCCTGGATCGCCTTCGGCAGCTGGTCGAAGAGCGGGGCCTTGGCCCCGGCGGACGAACCGCTGTCCTTCTTGGCGCTTTCGGTTTGGTCGCCGCAAGCGGTCAGCAGCAGGGTGCCCGCGACCGCGAGCGCGCCGACCGCGGCGATCCTGGACTTCGCGGCGGTCGTCCGGCGAGTGGTGCTTGCGGTCATGATCAGGATCCTCCGGCGGATGAGGGAGCTGCCAAATGGCCGAGCACGCGTCTTCGAGTGTCGCGACCGAGTGTGATTAGGGCATCTTGCCATTCGGACTGGCCCATTCAGGGGACCGGGCATGTCAAAATCGGGTAACGGGAGACCCCCTGCCCCCGGCGTGGCGGTATATCAAGACCGGACCATCTGCTGGAATACCTTCTTCCGGCCGGATAATCTCCGGTCCGTCTCCTTTCTGGGGCGCGATTCATGCCGCTTATCGGAAGTGTCCGAATATTCTGCTATGAGTCATCTCACCGGGGAGATGCCGGGGAGATACGGACTCGTGGACGATGCGGTCTGTCCGGTAAGAAGGATGATTACACCCCTCATCCGGGGCTCAGGGCGCGTGTGCGGCGCGCCCGCGCGTACTTATCACCTTTTCGGGCCGAGCGGACCAACCGTCGGCACGGATCGCGCACGCGGTGCCCACCCACCCCTCCTCAACCAGGAGCGGCAACCCTCAACTGATGAAGACTTAAGGGGTCATCCACATGGCAGCGGAGATCGTCAATCCTCGCAGCGACAGCGCCACCGACAACCAGGGCGGTACGGGGAGTGCTCCGGACGAGCCCTTCGATCCGGCCTTCGCGCTGCACCGCGGCGGCAAGATGGCCATCCGGGCCACCGTGCCGGTGCGTGACAAGGACGACCTGTCCCTCGCGTACACCCCCGGGGTCGCGAAGGTGTGCAGCGCGATCGCCGAGCGGCCCGAGCTGGTGCACGACTACACCTGGAAGTCGCAGGTCGTCGCCGTCGTGACGGACGGTACGGCCGTGCTCGGACTCGGCGACATCGGGCCGGAGGCCTCGCTCCCCGTGATGGAGGGCAAGGCGATCCTGTTCAAGCAGTTCGGCGGGGTCGACGCGGTGCCGCTGGCGCTCGCGACCACCGACACGGACGAGATCATCGACACCGTCGTGCGGCTCGCGCCGTCCTTCGGCGGCGTCAACCTCGAAGACATCTCGGCGCCGCGCTGCTTCGAGATCGAGCGCAGGCTCCAGGAACGGCTGGACATCCCCGTCTTCCACGACGACCAGCACGGCACGGCCGTCGTGACGCTCGCCGCCCTGCGCAACGCGGCGAAACTGACGAAGCGTGAGCTGGGCGAGTTGCGCGCCGTCATCTCGGGCGCGGGGGCGGCCGGGGTCGCCATCGCCAAGTTCCTGCTGGAGGCGGGCATCGGCGACGTCGCGGTCGCCGACCGCAGGGGCGTCGTCAGCCGTGACCGCGACGACCTCACCGACGTCAAGCGCGAACTGGCCGAGATCACCAACCGCGCCGGGCTCTCCGGCTCGCTGGAGTCCGCGCTCTCCGGCGCGGACGTCTTCATCGGCGTCTCCGGCGGTACGGTCCCGGAGCCGGCGGTCGCGTCGATGGCGCCGGGCGCGTTCGTCTTCGCGATGGCCAACCCGAACCCGGAGGTCCACCCGGACATCGCGCACCAGTACGCGTCCGTCGTGGCCACCGGGCGCTCCGACTACCCGAACCAGATCAACAACGTGCTCGCCTTCCCGGGGATCTTCGCGGGCGCGCTCCAGGTCCGGGCGTCCCGGATCACGGAGGGCATGAAGATCGCGGCGGCGAACGCGCTGGCCGACGTGGTCGGCGAGGAGCTGGCGGCGGACTACGTGATTCCGTCGCCGTTCGACGAGCGGGTGGCACCGGCGGTGACGGCGGCGGTGGCGGCGGCGGCGCGAGCGGAGGGCGTGGCGCGCCGGTAGCCGTCCGGCCGGGGGGTCGTGGTCCGGGGTGCGTCTCGGCCGGGGCCGGTTCTCGTCAGCGGGCTGTGGTCCGGGGCGCGGTCGTCTTCGGCCGGGGCCGGTGGTCCGGGTGCGGGTTGCTGGCGAGGGGCGCTCCGGGGCTCGCGTCCGGGACCGCGTGCTGTGCTTTTCCGGGTAACCCCCGGACCCCGTACGGCGCGTAGCCGCCCTGGCGATGGTCCGGGCGTCCGCGCGCCACACATCACGCTCCACGTCCCGGCCACGACCCCTGCGCGCCCCCTCACCTCCCCCACAAGCGACCCGGCCGCGCGCGGGGCGGGCGGGGGAGGCGGCGTCATCCTTCATCCCCCATCAGCCCCTGGTTCATGACCGCCTGTTGTGATGCCCTGTGACGACAACCGACACAGGAGGCGCTTGTGAACCTGCTCGTCAACGGTGACGCCGAGCGTGGGCCCGGAGGGAGCGCCGAGCCCGTGTCCGCCGTTCACGGATGGGTCGTACGGGAAGGCGCGCCCGCGCTCGTCGGGTACGACGTCGGGAACGGCTATCCCACTCCCGCCGACCCTGGCCCCGCCCCCGCGCACCGTGGCAGCCGGTTCTTCTCCGGTGGCAACAGCCCGCGCACCGCGCTCGTCCAGGACGTCCCGCTGCCCGTCGCCGGGCCGGCCGGCCGCGCCGCCGTGGACGCCGGGCGCGTGCGGTACGCCGTGTCCGCATGGCTCGGCGGATACGCCACGCAGGAGGACGGCGCCCGGCTGTCGGTCGAGTTCCGCGACGGCAGGGGCACCCCCGTCGCCCTGTCCGTGCTCGGCCCGGTCACGGCGGCCGAACGCGGTGGCCGGACCGCGCTGGTCGAGCGGAGCGCCGAGGCCGCCGTGCCGCCCGGCGCACGGTCCGCGCGGATGCTGCTCGTCTTCACCCGCACAGGCTCCGGGGTCTCCAACGACGGTTACGCCGACGCGATATCGCTGACTCTGACGGCCTCGGGGGGACGGGCATGAAACTGAACCGACGCGATCTGCTCAAGGCGGCCGGAGCCGCCGGAGCGCTCAACGTGGTCTGGCCGCTGAGCGCCGGGCTCTCGCCCGCGCGGGCCCGCGAGGCCGCCGGGGCCCTCGGCTCGACGTACGACGCCGCGCCGTTCACGCTCGGCGTCGCCTCGGGCGATCCGCGGCCCACGAGCGTGGTGCTGTGGACGCGCCTCGCGCCCGAGCCGTTCGCCGAGCCCGGGGAACAGCCGCTGCCGGAGGTCGTCGAGGTGCGCTGGGTCGTGGCCGAGGACCGGGCGCTGCGCCGGGTCGTCGCCCGGGGCACGGCCCCCGCGTCCGCGACGCTCGGGCACAGCGTGCACGTACCGGTCCACGGCCTGCGTCCGGGCCGTGAGTACTGGTACGCGTTCACCGCGCTGGGCCGTACCAGCAGGCTCGGCAGGACCAGGACCGCGCCTGCGGGACGCGTGGGGAGTGTCCGCTTCGCCACGGCCAACTGCCAGAACTACCCGCAGGGTTACTACGCGGCGCTGCGCGGGATCGCCCGTGAGCGGCTGGACTTCGTCATCCATCTCGGCGACTACATCTACGAGTACGGGCCCGAGGGCGGCGACGCCGTCCGCGACAACAACGGCCCGATGATCTACACGCTCGCCGACTACCGCAAGCGCCACGCGCTCTACAAGGGAGATCCCTCGCTGCGCGAGGCGCACGCCGCCCATCCCTGGTTCCTGACCTGGGACGACCACGAGGTCGCCAACGACTACAGCGGTACGGGCGGCGGCGCGCCGTTCCTCCAGCGCCGGGCCGCCGCCTACCAGGCGTGGTACGAGCATCTGCCGCACCGCGACGCCGGTGACTCCGCCCTGCCCGACCCGGACATCCACCGGGTGCGCCGCTGGGGCGATCTGCTGGAGCTGGCCGTGCTGGACCTGCGGCAGTACCGCTCCGCGCAGAACCTCCCGGACGGCACGATCCTCGGCGCCGACCAGAAGGCCTGGCTCAAGCGGACCGTCGACAGCGCCCCCGACTCCTGGCACATCTGGGCCAACTCGATCATGCTCAGCCAGCTGCGCGGCTCGCCCGGCAGTCCGTACATGTTCACCGACCAGTGGGACGGCTTCCTCGCCGAGCGCAAGGAGGTGCTCGACCATGTCCGTACGAGCGGCCTGGAGGACCTCGTCGTCCTCACGGGGGACTGGCACTCGGCGTTCGTCGACGACATCAGGCCGGACTACGACGACACGGAATCGCCCGTCATCGGTACGGAGTTCACGGCGCACTCGGTGACGTCCAGCGCGTACGACCCGGAGTGGAACGCGGCCAACGGCCCGCTCATGGGCCGGGCCAATCCGCACCTCCAGTACTTCGAGGGCAACCGCTACGGCTACGACGTGTACGAGGTGACACCGGAGCGCTTCACCACCCATATGCGGGTGATCGAGGACCGCCGGGATCCGGCCTCGCCCGTGTCCACGCTGACCACCTTCCATGTGGACCGGGGAACGGCGGGCGCGTACGAGGACCCGGCGACGCGGAACTCGCCCGCGCAGTACCGCAGGGACTGAACCGGGGCGCGGGACGCGTGTCACACGCGCGTACGGTTCCTCCGCGTCCCGCGCCCGCTCTATCGTCAAGGTCATGTTCGCCGCCTACGCAGCCCGTATTGACCGCGACCACCCCCTCAACGGCCTTGAGCTGGGCGAACGCCCCGCGCCCGAGGCACGCCCCGGCTGGACCACCGTCACGGTGAAGGCCGCCTCGCTCAACCACCACGATCTGTGGTCGCTGCGCGGGGTCGGCCTGCCCGAGGGCAAGCTGCCGATGATCCTCGGCTGTGACGCCGCCGGTCTCGACCCGGACGGCAACGAGGTCGTCGTGCATTCGGTGATCGGCGGAGGTGACCACGGCGCCGAGCCCCGCTCGATCCTCACCGAGCACTACCAGGGCACGTTCGCCGAGCAGGTCACCGTGCCCGCCGGGAACGTACTGCCCAAGCCGCCCGAGCTGACCTTCGCACAGGCCGCCTGTCTGCCGACCGCCTGGCTGACCGCGTACCGGATGCTGTTCACCAACGCCGGGGTGCGGCCCGGGGATTCGGTCCTCGTCCAGGGCGCGGGCGGCGGGGTCGCCACGGCGGCCATCGTCCTCGGCAGCGCGGCGGGGCTGCGGGTGTACGCGACCAGCCGCGACGAGGCCAAGCGGGCGCGCGCGGTCGAACTGGGCGCGCTGGAGGCGTACGAGCCGGGCGCACGGCTGCCGCACCGGGTGGACGCCGTCATCGAGACGGTCGGCGCCGCGACGTGGTCGCACTCCATCAAGTGCCTGCGGCGCGGTGGCACGCTGGTGATCTCGGGCGCCACGAGCGGCGACCGTCCGGCGCACGCCGAGCTGACCCGGATCTTCTTCCTGGAGCTGAGGGTCGTCGGCTCGACCATGGGGTCCAGGGACGAGCTGGAGGACCTGCTCGCCTTCTGCGCGGTGAAGGGCGTACGGCCGGTGATCGACGAGGTGCTGCCGCTGGAGCGGGCCCGGGAGGGCTTCGAGCGGATGGCGGCGGGTGATCTGTTCGGCAAGGTCGTACTGACCCCCTGAGTGTGTCAATGTGCGTTGACAACGCCTCCATGTCAACGTACGTTGACGTCATGACCGAAGCGACGGATCTCGCCGAGCGGGCGGGTGACCGCGACCCCCGGGTCGGGCTGAGGGCGGTCGCCGCGCTGCGGCGGCTGCTGGAGCAACTCGAAGCCGTACAGGTACGCGGCGCCCGCGACCAGGGCTGGTCGTGGCAGGAGATCGCGGACGAGCTGGGCGTCAGCCGGCAGGCCGCGCACAAGAAGCACGGGAGGCAGTGATGTTCGAACGGTTCACCGAGGGCGCCCGCGGTGTGGTCACCGGGGCCGTCGGGCACTCCGAGCGCTCGGGAGCGGACACGGTCACCGATGAACACCTCCTGCTGGCGCTGCTCGACCAGCGGGGCACCCGCGCCTCCTTCGCGCTGACCGCGCTCGGGATCACCGACCGGCGTGACTCCCTGGAGGACGCGTTCGCCCGCGCGCGCAGGCGGGGCGGGCTGACGCAGGCGGACGCCGACGCGCTGGCCGGGCTCGGGATCGACCTGGGCGAGATCGTCTCGAAGGTCGAGGAGGCCCACGGCGAGGGCGCGCTGCGGGTCGCCAGGAAGCCGAGGCGATGGTGGCCCGGGCACCGGGGGTTCACCCCGGCGGCGAAGGCCACGCTGGAGAAGTCGCTCCGGATCGCGGTGGGCCGCGGCGACCGCCACATCGGCGACGCACACCTCCTGCTCGCGCTGACGGCGCGGCCGGGGGTGGTGGCGGAGGTCCTGGCGGACCACGGGGCGACGTACGCGGCGGTGGAACGCGCGATGTTCGGCGGCCTGTCACAGGCGAGCTGAGCCGGGGCCCATGGGCGGAGGACGCCTTCCGCCGGGGTGCGCACCGCCATGGAGCGCACCCCGGCGACGGCCCGCATCCGGCTTCCGGCCCCGGCCGAAACGCACGCCGGCGACGGCCCGCATCCGGCTTCCGGCCCCGGCCGAAACGCACCCCGGCGACGACCCGCACCCGGCTTCCGGCCCCGGCCGAAACGCACCCCGGCCCGGCGGAAAGCCCCGCGTCAGCTGCCGCGCAACACTCCGTCGATCCGCGTCGCCGCCGCCGACAAGTGCTTTCTCGCCTCCGTCAGTTGCGCCTCCGTCACCCCGTTGTCCCGCGCCGCGTCGCGGATGTCGTCGCGGAAGCGGTCCAGCAGCCGGTCCAGGTCGCGTGCCGGGTCCCCCGTCCGCGGGGTGTCCTTCGCCCAGCCCGGGTCGGGCTCCGCCTGCTGGGCGGGCGGCGGTTCGCGGGTGGACCATGCCGTGCCGGCCAGGCCGCTCAGCTGGTCGGCCAGTTCCGACATGCCCTCGCGTACGGCATTCGGCCAGTCGCCCCGTCCGAAGTGGTCCTGGACCTGGTCCTGCACCTGCTTCGCGATGCGCTCCACCGTCTCGCGGGTCTGCTGCGCGTCCTCGCGGGCCCGGCGGGACTCGTCCTTCGCGCGGCGGGCCTGCTCCTTCCACTCCTGCTTCGCGCGCTTGAGCTCCTCCTTGGCCGCGCGCCAGGAGTCGTTGTCCCCGAAGGCCGACTCCCAGTCCGTCCGCGTGCCGCCCTTGCGGGTCTCGGAGGCCGCCGCGCGCATCTCGCTGCGCAGCCGGCCCGCCGCGCCCCGTACGTCGTCCCGGATCTCCGAGGCCAGCTCGGCCACGGACTCGCGGATCTCCAGCTCCAGGTCGGCCAGCTCGCCTCCGCGGCCCGCCAGTTCGGCGCGGCCGGCGTCCGTGATCGAGTAGACCTTGCGGCCGCCCTCGGTGGCGTGCGTGACGAGGCCCTCGGCCTCCAGCTTGGCCAGCCGGGGGTAGACCGTGCCGGCGGACGGTGCGTACAGGCCCTGGAAGCGCTCCTCCAGGAGGCGGATCACCTCGTAGCCGTGGCGCGGCGCCTCGTCGAGGAGCTTGAGCAGGTAGAGGCGGAGTCGGCCGTGGGCGAAGACCGGAGGCATGGTCAGAACTCCTTCGTGTCGGACGGCGTGGAGCCGGCCCGGGAGGGTGCGGGGGAGTCGTACGGGCCGTCCTCCACCGGTGGCCTTCTCAGCAGCGCGACCGAGCCGGACAGTGTGGTCGCCTTGAGCGTGCCCGTGCCCGCCCCCAGCGTGCCGGTGATCTTGTGTGCGCCCCACTGGCCGCTGACCCGCAGATCGTCGAACGCGTTGGAGACGGCGCCGCTCGTCGTGTTCACCTCGACCCGCGCGTCCGCGGGGTGCGGCAGCCGGATCGCGATCTCGCCCGAGACCGTGGTGAGCTTGATGTCGGTGGGCACGCCCGCCGGGTCGAGGTCGACGACCATGTCGCCGCTGACCGAGTCGGCCCGTACGGACGATCCCGCGCCCTCGACGACCGTCAGATCGCCCGAGACGGACTGGAAGCGGAGGCTGCCGGTGACCGCCTGGGCCTCCACATTGCCGGAGACCGTGTCGGCGCGTACCTCGCCGGACAGCCCCACGAGCGTGGTGTCGCCGCTGACGCCCCGGACGTCCGTGCGCCCCCGTACGCCCGAGACCACGGCCCCGGCGCCGACCACCCCGACCTCGACCTCGGTCCCGGCGGGGACCGCGACGGAGACGACCGCGCTGCGGTGCCTGCCCTTGCGGTCCAGCCAGTTGAGGAAGCCCTTCCAGGGCAGGTCCTCGTAGGCGACCGTGAGCGTGGAACCGCTTCTGGTCACGATCAGCGGCGGGCCCTCGATCCGGGAGATCTCCAGATGGGCGCCGCCCTGTCCGTTCAGTACGGCCTCGTCCGTGCCGACGACGTTCACGGTCCCGTTGACCACCCGCACGTTGAGCGAGGTCACCGGGTCGTCGAAGGTGAGCTTTCTCGGCTCGGCGACTTCCCACGTCGACTCTGCCATGGTGCTGACCTCCTGGGGCCCCGGCGGCTTAACGCAACATATCGCGTCTCTTGCCGGACACGATATATCGCGGTTATCGGAAGTCAAGGCCGGGTGGCCGAACCCGTGGGGCGCGACGGCGGCCGCCCGGAGGTCACGGCGCCCATATCCGGGCAAAGTGGCCTAGCGTAAGGCTATGAACGCGACTTCCGTGGGGGCTCTCCTGCTCTGCCGGGCCGAGCCGGCGGTGGTACGGCCCGCCGCCCATCTGCTCCGCGAACGGCTGCTGCTCGCTCCCGCGGGCGAGGGCTGGACGGTGCTGGTGCCCGAGGGCAAGCCCTGGCTGCACGGCGGCGAACCGGTCGACCGGGTGGTCGTGAGCTGGGCCACCGCGCTCGCCGTCGGCTCCAACTGGCCGGTTCTCGCCCTGTGGTGGGACACGACCCGGGCCGGCTACACCCTCGCGGCCGGCTTCCGGCGCACCGTCGGGTACGTCTGGCTCGCGGACGGCACACCCGCGGGGGAGGACGAGGCGATGCGTACGTTCGCGGCCCGCCTCGGCCTCGATCCCGTCCTGGATCTCCAGGCGCTGGAGCCGCTGACCCGTCAGGACCCGGAGGCCGACTCCCGGGCCAGGCTGCGCGCGCTGGCCGCGTTCCTCACCCGTACCGGCCTCATGCTTCCGGCGGGTCTCACCCCCGGCGAACCGGCCGACCGGCTGCGTGAGGTCGCGCGGATCCAGCCGGACGCCGAGCACCTCGAATGGGCGGGCTGGCGCGACACCGTACGGGCCGAGCTGGACGTGGTCGAGGACGGGCCGCTGGGCCCCTGGCTGCGCGGCCCCAAGGCCCGGCTGCTCGCCGCCGCCCAACTCGCGACGGGCGTACCGCTGGTCCTCTGGGCGGCCCGCCGCCGGAGCGCCGGGTGGGCCTTCGCGGGCACGCTGCTCGTCACGCACGGCGTGCTGGGACTCGCGTACGACCGGTTCCGCGCCCAGGAATGAGCGGCGGGACGGCCGGCGGGACGGCCGGCCGACGGCCGATTGGGCGGCCGATGGGATGAGCGGCTATTCGTCCTCGTCCTCGTCGTCCAGTCGCGCCAGCCAGGTCGCGAGACGTTCGACCGGGACCTCGAAATCGGGATTGAGGTCGACGAACGTACGCAGCTGTTCGGCCAGCCACTCGAAAGTGACCTCCTCCTCGCCGCGCCGTTTCTCCAGTTCCTCGATCCCACGGTCGGTGAAGTACATGGAATCAGCCTAATGCCTGGTGAGCGGGGTGCGAGGACCGGGAACGAGGATCCCGCCGCCGCGGAGAACCGTTCGGGTGCCCGCCGCCGTCCTTTCCCCCGACCCTCGCGCCGGCCCTCTACTGCCGTTAATCTGCGGGGAATTGGGGAAAACGGGGGAAGTCATGGGTGATGACGAGGCCAATGTCACGCGCATCGAAATGCCGGACGGCACGCCCGTATGGGCCCGGATCTCGGGGGCCGCGGAACTGCGCCGTCCTTCCGGGGGCCTGACATACGCGGACACCGGGTTCGCCGACCAGGTGCAGGCCCGGGTCGAGAGTCTGCAATCCGTCGTGACCAGCGTCGCGCGGTCTCTCGCCGGGCCTCTACGCGCGGTGCGTCCCGACGAGGTGAGTGTCGAGTTCGGCATCGAACTCACCGCCAAGTCCGGGAAGATCGTCGGACTGCTCGCGGACGGTGAGGCCAAGGGGGGCATCAAGGTCACCCTGACCTGGAACGACGGCGGTCCGCCCGCCGATCTCGCCGGGCCGCGGCCGCTGGTGCCGTCCCAGACGGCGCCACCGCCACCGCCCGCCGCGCCGCCGTCGGTCGGGCCGTCGCCCGCCGGGTCACCGCCCGCCGGGTCACCGCCCGCCGCGCCACCGCCGGCGCCGCCGGCTGTCGCACCCGCGGGTCCGCCGGCCGTCCCGCCCGCCGCGCCGACCGCCGGTGGCACGCCCGGCGCACAACCCGGCGCACCGGCGCATCCCGACGGGCCCACGCCCCCGGCCGGGAGCGGAGCATGATCGACGGGCTCGGCCGGGGGGTGCCCGGGGCCTTCGGCGACGGCGGACTCGCCCTCCGCGACCTCGTCATGGCCGCCACCGTGCGCATCCATGGCCCGGGGGGCGGGTATGACCCTGATGGGCCAAGCGGAAGCTTCCTGGGGAGCGGCTTCTTCATCGCCCCGAGCTGGGTTCTCACATGTGCGCATGTGGCGTTGCAGGGGGAGGGGCGGGACGTGACCGTGGTCTTCGAAACCGGTCCCCGAAGCGGCGAGACGGCGGTCGCGGGGGCCGTCGTGGCGGCGCTTCCCGAGGCGCCTCCTGGCGGTGCCGGTCCCGGCGCGGGCTGGCCGGCGCCCGATCTCGCGCTCGTCCGGCTCAGCAGGCCCGTCGACCACGCGTGTGTGTACGTGAGCGAGCGCCCCGCGAAGTTCTTCGGCGGCGAGCAGGTGCTCTACTCGGGCTGGACCGAGGTGGGCGGCCGGCTGAAGCGGCTCAGCGGGCAGTGCGCCGTACAGGGCACCGTCGGCGGCTGGGCCGACTCCGACGAGCAGATGCGGCTCGGCGGAGACGTGCTGCCGCCGGGGGTCTCCGGCGGGCCCGCCGTCGATCTGCACCGCGGCGAAGTGGTCGGGGTGCTGAAGTCGCAGCTCCTCGGCGCCATGGGCGGGACCTCCATCGCCATCGACCGGCTGCGTTCGCTGCCGGTGCCCGCCGCCATGGCCGGGGCGGAGTCGGACGACGACTACCAGGCGGTGTTCCACGCCCATGACCGCTACCACGCCGACCGGCACATCAGCCGGGTGGGCACCGACCGTACGTGGACCGACGTACAGAGCTCCCTCGCCACCGGCGCCGACCGCGCGCTGACCCCGCAGCAGCGGGTCATGCTGCTCGGCAGGCTCGCCGAGCTGCCGCCGCCGGTCTCCACCCACAGCCTGCTCGATCTGCTCTTCCGGCTGCCCAATGTGCACTCCGTGGACCGCTATCCGGCGCCGCGCAGCTGGCGGGACGGGCTCGGGGCGCTCTACGAGACCCGTGGCGGGGAGGCCGCGCTCGAACTCGTCCTGCGCTACTGCATGAGCGTCATCTCCGCCGAGCGCCCCTATGTCACCCACACCACCGCGGCGGCCGAGGAAGCGCTCTGGGGCTGGGTGAAGCTGATCGCCGACGAGCGGCTCTCGCGGGAGTTCCGCAACGAGATCACCCGGCTCTGGTCGGCCGGACGCCACCGCACGGACCGCGAGCAGCGGCGGGCGGCCCCCGCCTACGGGGAGCGGCCACGGGAGGGGGAGCGCCCCTTCGTCCTGCTGGAGCTGGAGCCGCGCGGCTGGGAGCGGGACAGCTACGACTGGCGGGTGGGCGTCGCCCGGCACAGCGGCGAGGTGGTGCCGGTCGCCGAGGACAGCCGCGGCACCCCCGGCCACTCGCTGCGCACGCGCCTCACCGCCGCGCTGACCGAGGCGTTCCGCCGCTGCGACGAGCCGGACAGCCCCGCCATGCTCCAGGTCGCCGTCGTACAGGCGCTGCTCGGTCTTGAGGTCGACTGCTGGCAGTTGTCGCCCGACGAGCCACCGCTCGGGGTGACGCGTCCGGTGGTCGTGCGCTGTTCGGACCAGGAGTCACCGCTCTCGGAGGACGAGGCGCGGGAGCGCAGGGCGCGCTGGAGCCGTACGTGGAGTGCGGCGATGCAGGCCGAGATCATCGACTGCGAGGACGGATTGCGGGTACCCGTTCCTACGGAGGAGGGGCTGCGCTCTCTGGCGTACGAGACCGTGCCCGTGCTCTGCCGCTACGGCGACCGGCCCGACGGGGAGACCTCCGCCGGTCTGGCGCGGGTGGTGCGCGGCGGCTTCCATGTGGCCCTCCTGCGCCGCGGCATGGACCGTCCCGACGTGGTCTGCGCGGACTTCCACCGGGGCGCGGTGGCCACCGTCGCGGAGGCGGGCACCGCCGATCAGCTGCCGTGGAAGATCCAGGAACTGAGACAGGGAGTGCGCGCGGGCCGTACGGAGATGTTCTGGTCGGACGGGGTCGCGCTCTTCTACGACGATCCGCACCACCCGCTTCCCGGCTCCGGCCAGTTGCTGGAAGCGCCGTGAACCGCCCCGGCCATCGGCCTCTTACGGGGTCGGCGGCGGATCGCTACCGTGTGGCACGTTCGGCGGTTGCTGCCCCTGGCGGACGAGTGATGACGAGGAACACGCAATGAGTGAATCCAGCGAGTGGCTCATCTACCGAGGGGCCGGCGAGCCGCACGGAGGCATCACACAACTGCCGCCGCCGCCTCCCTGGCGGGACTTCGCGGGCCGCGGCGACAACTCCCCGCACGGCGAGGGCGATACGGGCGACAGCGGCGGCGACGGCTCCGCCGACCGGCGGCTCGGCGGCTACCGGCACGAGGCGGAGCTGCACCGGCCGGGCGCCGAGGAGCTGGAAATGATCAACGCGGCCCTCTACTTGAGGCGCCCGCTGCTGGTCACCGGAAGCCCCGGCGCGGGCAAGAGCACGCTGGCCCACTCCGTCGCGCATGAACTGGGGCTCGGCAGGGTGCTGCGCTGGCCCATCGTCAGCAGGTCCGCCCTCCAGGACGGGCTGTACCACTACGACGCGATCGCGCGGCTCCAGGACGTGCAACTGGCCGCGCACAGCGCCGCCGGCCCGAACGGTACGAACGGCGCGAACGGAACGGATGGCGCGAACGGAACGGGTGGCGCGGACGGTACGGGCGGCACCGACCGCCATGACCCGTCGGCGGACATCGGCAGCTATATCCGGCTCGGCCCGCTGGGCACCGCGCTGCTGCCCTCCGAGCAGCCCCGCGTGCTGCTCATCGACGAGCTGGACAAGAGCGACATCGACCTGCCGAACGACCTCCTCAATGTCCTGGAAGAAGGGGAGTTCGGCATTCCGGAGCTGGAGCGGATCGCCGACCGGCTGCCCGACGGCGAGGCCGAGGTCCTCACCGACGACGGCAAGAAGGTGAGGATCAAGGGCGGCCGGGTGCAGTGCCGTGCCTTCCCGTTCGTCGTCCTCACCAGCAACGGCGAACGCGACTTCCCGGCGCCCCTGATGCGCCGCTGTATCCATCTGGAGCTGGGCCGCCCCGACCACCAGCGGCTCGCCACGTTCGTACGGGCACACCTCGGCGACGAGGCCGCGCGCGCAGGTGACGATCTGATCAGCCACTTCCTGGAGCGCTCGCGCAGCGAACTGATCTCCACCGACCAGCTGCTGAACGCCATCTATCTCACCGACGCCGCCGCCCCGGCGGGTCGCGACCGCCTCGCCGACCTGCTCATCCAGCGACTCGACCGGCCGAGGTGATGCGCTGATGGCGGGCGGAACGGCGGACCGTACGACGGACGGCGGCCCGGCGGACGGGCGGGTGCCGTACGACGGCGCACTGCTGACCGCACTCGTCGCCCGGCTGCGCGAGGCCGGTCTCGACCCCGACGTCGAGCAGATCTGCGACGCCCTCTGGCTGGCCGAGCAGACCGGACGCGGCCGGACGGGGCAGGGCACCGGCGAGGACGGCGCGGACGGCACGGCCGGCGCCGAGTGGGCGACCCCGACCGGCGCGACGGCCGTGGCACCGGCGATCCCCGGCGACGCCGCCCAGGAGACCGAGCCGGAGGACGAGCCCGCGCCGCTGCCGGATCCAGGCGCGGAGGACGACCGCCGGATCTCGCTCTACCCCGTACCGAGCCACGGCGTACGGCGCACGCGCCACGGGCGCGGTGCCACCACGCTCACGCTCGGGGTGCCCGCGGCCCCCGCGCTGCCCGCTCCACTCGAACTCCAGCGCGCGTTACGGCCACTTCAGCGCTACCGGCCCGCCGCGCCGCCGTTGCGCCGTACCCTTGACGAGGTGGCGACAGTGGAACTCAGCGCTCGGGCCGGCGGGCTGATCATCCCGGTATTCCGCGGAGTGTCGCGGGCCGACGCGCTGCTCCAATTTGTCATGGACGCCTCGTCGTCGATGCGCGTCTGGGAGCGGCTCTTCGCGGAACTCCAGCAGATATTCGGCCAGTTGGGCGCCTTCCGCGATGTGCAGGTGCGCTATCTGCACCAAGGGCCCGACGGCGCGCCCGCCGTCAGCAGAAGCCCCGACCCGGCCGCCGCGCCGCTCAGCTCCGCCGACCGGCTGAGCGACCCGACCGGACGCCGTGTCACCGTCGTCGTCAGCGACTGCGCGGGCCCGCTCTGGCACAGCGGACGCGCCCAGCGGCTGCTGCACCAGCTCGGCCGCCAGGCGCCCACCGCCGTACTGCAACCGCTGCCGCAGCGCATGTGGAACCGCACCCGGCTGCCCGTCTCCTACGGCGTGCTGTCCCGGGGCGAGGGTCCTGGCGGCGCGGCCGTGCTGAAGGTCGGCGGCGACGCCGCCACGGCGCCCGCCGCACGGCCGGGAGCACTCGCGATCCCCGTACTGCCACCGGTCGCCGGCGCGCTCGACGCCTGGGCGAGACTGCTGTCGGGCACCGGCGCGGGCCAGATCTCCGGCGCGGTCGCCTGGGTGCGCGCCGACCAGCCCGCCGCGCCGGTGCCGCGCCACGGCGACCGGATGTCCTCGCTCCAGCTGGTCAGCCGGTTCCGTTCGGCGGCCTCGCCGGCCGCCGGGCAGCTGGCCGTCTATCTCGCCGCGGCCCCGCTCTACCTGCCGGTGATGCAGCTGGTGCAGCGCACGATGCTGCCCGACTCCGGCCCGTCCGAACTGGCCGAGGTGCTGCTCAGCGGGCTGCTCTCGCGCAGCAAGGGCGACGGCGCGGACGACGGGCAGTGGTACGAGTTCGCGCCCGGTGTCCAGGACGCGCTGCTCGGACCGCTGGGACGGGACGAGGCGCTGCTCGTGCTCAAGCACTGCTCGGAGTACATCGAGCAGAGATTCGGCAGGGGCGGCCCCAACTTCCCGGCCCTGGCCGTGGCCCAGCTGGGGCATGGCGGTCGCGCCCCGTACCTCCCGCGCGGCGGTCTCGACGACGACGCCTTCCGCGGCGAGGGCGAGACGGAGATCGAGCCCGACGGCGAGAACGGCGACGCCGCGGAGAACGGCGGGCCCGAGGGCGGCGCGCGGCGCGCCCCCGACCCCTTCGCCGAGGTCGCGGCCCGGGTGCTCGAACGGTTCATGCCGCTGCCCCCGCCGTTCGCGCCGTACGGCGGCCAGGTCCTCGCCCCGCCCACCAACGACGCGGTGGAGAGCGCCCGCGGGCTGCTGCGCCAGTTCGACTCGGACAGCATGGTGCAGTATCTGATCGACGCCGTACAACTGCTGCGCGGCGCCACCGAGCGCGAGGAACCGGCGTCCGGCTCCGACCCCGAGCTGTGGGCCGAGTTCGCCCGCTGTCTGCTGCGGCTGTGGGAGGTCCAGGGCGGCGGCGGACTGCTGCGCGAGGCCGAACGCGCCGCCCAGAAGGCCGCCGCGCACCCCCGCGCCGTACGCGAACGGGCCGTGCTCGCCAAGGTGTTGCACGCCTCGGCCGACGACCGGCGCCGGCGCGGTGACCGGCGCGGCGCGCTGGAGCTGCTGCGCCGCGCCGACCGCGAGTACACCGTCGCCTGCGCGGCGCCGGGCCTGGAACCCGGCGAGGCCCTGCGGCTGACCCTGGAGCGGGTGCGCGCCCTGGAGGAGCAGTGGCGGCTGGGCGGCGACAGCGCGCTGCTGCACGGCGCGATCGGCATGCTGGAGGCGTTCGCCGACGTCTGGCCCGACCAGGAGAACCGGCCGCCCGGCCTGCCGCTGGCCCATGGACGGACGCTGCTGCGGCTGTCCGGCGCGACCGGCGACCTCGAACAGTCCCAGGTGTACGCGGGCCAGGCGGCGCGCTCGCTGCGCAGGGCGCTCGCCCCCGGCGGCCACACCGTCGGCACACAGGCCCGGATCCTGCTCGATCTGGTGGACGCGCTGCTGCGGTCGGGCGACGGCCTGGACGAGGCGGGGACGCTCGTCGAGCAGTCGCTGGTGACCGTACGGGACGAACGGCTGCTCGCCTCGCTCAGGACGAGGGCGGGCCGGGTGCGGGTCGCCCGGTACGAACGCTCCGGCGACCCGGGCGATCTGGAGGAGGCCGCCGAGTACTTCGCCCGTGCCTCGCGCGGAGTGCCCCGCGACTCCCGGGCCCACGCGGATCTGCTCGCCGAGTGGGGCAGCGCCCTGCTGAGGCGCGCGGAACGGCCGGACGGCAGCCGGTACATCGGCGCGGCCGTACGGGTGCTGCGCGACTGCCGTACGGAAACGGTGCCCGGCATCCGGCAGGCCGACCGGCTGCTGATGCTGGGGAAGGCCCTGATGCTGCGCCACCGGCTGGGCGGCGACCGGGTGGATCTGCGGGAGGCCGAGCATCTCTTCGGACTCGCGGCCCAGGAGGCGCGCGATCCGCTGACCGCCGCCCGCTGCTGGCTGGAACTGGGCCGCTCCCACTTCGACGCGCACCGGATCCTGCACCGGCCGGCCCGGCTCGACGAGGCGGCCGAGGCGTTCAGGGCCGCGGCGGACTCGGCCAGGACCGCGGAAACGGAGCTGGACAATCCGGGGCAGCGGCTGGAAGCCGTGGCACTGCGCGCCGAGGCCAACCACTGGCGGGGCATGACCTACGAGGAGGCCGGCAGGCCCCGGGCCGCGCGCGAGGCGTACCGCGCGGCGCGTACGGAGTGGGGCAAGCTGCCGGACGGCGGCGGCGACCGGGCGCGCTCGACGATGGAACGGCTGGCCGAGCTGGAGCGGTGAGGACCGGGCGCGTACGGGGTACGGAAGGGGTACGACCGGTACGACGGCACGGGCACCGCAACGGGGAGGCGTGATGGACGAGTTGGCACGGCGGACGGCGCACACGACGGGCGCCGCGCACGGGACGGACGCGACGGGCGCCGCGCACGGGACGGACACGACGGGTACGGCGCACCGGGCGGGCGGGACGGACGCGACGGGCGCGGGCGCACAGGACGGCCCCGGCGGGCTGCCGGATCTGCTGGCGCTGGACCTGGAAGCGCTGCGTACCCTCGACCACCCGGTCCTCGCCGAGGTGGTGGCGGATCTGCGCGGCCGGGCCGAACAGCCCCGCGAGATGCTGTGGGGCTTCACCAACGCGTTCTGACCGGACGGATCCCGGCACCGCCCCCGGTCCCCGCCCTGGGCCCGCGGTTGTTTTCGGCCCGGGGCCCTTTTTGAACAGGACAACCTGTCGCGTTGAACAGGACAACCTGTCGCGCCCCGCGTTTGCCCGCCCGGTCGCCCAGGGAACCAGGCCCGGTGTCCCTGGGACCTGTCCGGGCGATCCCCGGGCGTCCCGGACGCCGTTCAGCATCGGGGGTGTGGAGTGTCTCGACAGGCGCTGCCGCGCGGGACGACGCCCGTGGCGGCACCGGTGGTCCGAGGAGCGTCCGCCGCCGCTCCCGTACGCGCCGCCGACCCCGTGCCCGTACCGGCCCCCGTCCCCGCTCCCTCGCAACCGCCCGTGCCCTTCGGGCAGTTCATCGTCAAGGTGCACGGCCGCTGCAACCTCGCCTGCCGCTACTGCTATCTGTACGAGGGCCCCGACCGCACCTGGCGCGAGCGCCCCGCCGCCGCCCCGCCCGCCGTCCTGGACCGCGCGGCGTCCCGGATCGCCGAGCACGCCGCCACGCACGCGCTCCGGGACCTCTCGCTCGTCCTGCACGGCGGTGAGCCGCTGCTCGCGGGCGCGGGCCGGCTGGGCGCCTTCGCCGCACTCGTACGCGAACGGGTACCGCACGGCAGCACCGTCCACACCACCGTGCAGACCAACGCCACCCTGCTCACCGAGGGCCGGATCGCCACCCTCGCCCGGCACGGGATACGCGTCGGCATCAGCCTCGACGGGGGGCTGGCCGCCCACAACACCCCCCGCGTCGACCACGCGGGCCGCCCCTCCTGGCCCGCGGCCTCGCGCGGCGCCCGGCTGCTCGCCGAGCACCACCCCGAGGCGTACGCGGGCATCCTCACCGTCGTCGACCCGCGCACCGACCCCGCCGAGGTGTACGCGTCGCTGCTCGCGCTGCGCCCGCCCGCCCTCGATCTGCTGCTCCCGCACGGCAACTGGTCCGCCCCGCCGCCCGGTCTGCCCGCCGCCGGTCCCGGCGACCGCGACCGCCCCGACCGCGACCGCCCCGACCGCGACCTCCCCGACCGCCCCACCCCGTACGGCGACTGGCTGAGCGCGGTCTTCGACCGCTGGTGGTCGGCCGGGCGCAGGGAGACCCGGATCCGGCTCTTCGAGGAGTGTCTCGCCCTGCTGCTCGGCCTGCCCGGCGCCACCGAGTCCCTGGGGCTCGATCCCGTGAACGCCATCGTGATCGAGACGGACGGCGCCATCGAACAGGTCGACTCCCTGAAGTCCGCCTACGACACGGCCGCCGCCACCGGCCTCGACATCTTCCGGCACACCCTCGACGACGCCACCCGCCATCCCGCCGTCGCCGCCCGCCAGTCGGGCGCCGCGTCGCTCGCCGCCGGCTGCCGCGCCTGTCCGCTGCTCACGGTCTGCGGCGGCGGCCACTACGCGCACCGCTACCGCGCGGGGCACGGCTTCACCAACCCCTCCGTCTACTGCGCGGACCTCCAGCGGCTGATCCGCCATGTGGCGGCCAGGCTCACCGAAGCGACGGCACCCCGGCCGGCGGGCCGGCGCGGAGGCCCCGGGTGAGCGGCGCCGTACCGGAGCCGCTGCTGCGTGAACTCGGCCGTACCGAAGGCGGATCGGAAGCCCTCGGGCTGCTCGTGCGCGACCAGCACACGCGCCGGCTCGTGCTGCTGCGGGCCCTGCTCGACGCGGCGTCCGCCGCCCCCGCCGCCGTCTGCGCGCCCGGCCGGCTCGACCGGCTGCGCCAGGACTGGGCGCTGCTGGAGGCCGCCGAGCGCGCGGACAGGGCCGCCACGCGCTCCGTCCTCCTCCATCCGCTCGCTGGACCCTGGGCGCAGCGCTGTCTGCGCGGCCTCACCGCCGCCGCGCCGACCCCCGAACTCACCGCCGATCTGGCCCACTTCAGCGCCCTCGCCGCGGCGGCGGCGATCCGCGCGGGGCTGCCCTTCGAGGCGCGGCTCACCGCCCCCGACGGACTGCTCGTCCTGCCCACGCTCGGCGCGCTGCGCACCGGCCCGGGAACGCCCGTGGTCCATGTCGCCCAGAACGAACGCGAGGTGACGTTGCGTCAGGGAAACGCCGGAGTCGTCACCATACGGCTGGAGGAGAGCGGCGCGGCCTCCGGCGACCCGCGCTGGCTGCCCGTCCTCACACTCCCCGCCGTCCTGCCGGGCACCGCGCCCGTACCGCTGGACGACCTCGACCCGTACCGCACCGCGGGCAGCGGTCTCCAGCGGTTCGGGCTCTCCTCCGTCGCGGGCCTCGACGGGAGCGAACGCGCGGCCTGGCGGGAGCTGTGGGCCGGGGTGGCGCCCATGCTCAGGACCGGCGGCGCCCACCGCATCGCCGAGACGGCCGCCCTGCTGCGCTGTCTGGTCCCGCTCTCCCCGCCGCCCGGCTCGGCCGCGGGCGCCGCCACCGGCCCGCCGTCCAGCCGCGAGGGCGCCGCGCAGTGCAGCGGGACCCGGCGCGAGGCGTTCGGCGCGATCCTCAGCAGCAGGCCCGCCACCGCCGCCCACTTCGCGTCGACCCTCGTCCACGAACTCCAGCACACCAAGCTCGCCGCGCTCGCGGCCCTCACCCCGCTGCACCACGAGGACGCGACACCACGGCACTTCGCGCCCTGGCGCCCCGACGCCAGGCCCTTCGACGGCCTCCTCCAGGGCGCGTACTCGCACCTCGCGCTCGCCGACTACTGGCAGCGCCGCGCGCTCGGTACGGACCGCCGCTCCGCCCGCGACGCGGCGTGGGCCGAACACGCCCGCTGCCAGGAACAGGTGGGCGCGGTCCTGCCGGTGCTGGCGGCCTCCGGCGCGCTGACCCCGGAAGGCCGCGTAGTCGTCAACGAGATGATCTCCATGTACCACCGGCTCGCCGACACACCGCCGCCGCCCGGACATCTCGCGCGGGCAGTGGCGTACGTACGCACCGCGCGCATGATCTGGCGCCAAAGGAACGCAAGTTAATACGGCGCGCACCCGGATGGATTCCAGGGCCCCAGGGGTATGTTAAAAGGGCGTATGACGAAGCAGGGAGACGGTCGAATGCCCGGAGCGCGTAAGCCAGTTGGAGCAACCGGGACGCAGGCTGTCACCATCAGTTTCGCCGGTTTCAACCGGGCCTGGGCGGCCTGGATCGGGGACCGGCTCCAGCGCCGCGGACTCCCGGTCGTCTACCAGCGGTGGGACCCGCCGGTGGAGCTGTCCCTGGAGGAGGGGCTGGAGGATCTGCTGCTGGCGCCCGGCCCCGTCCTCGTGATCCTCAGCGACTGGTACTTCCAGCTCGGCCCACGCAGCCACGACGAGTGGAACCGCGCCCTGCGCCAAGTGGTCGCGGCACAGCCCGACCGGTTCGCCGCCGTCACGGTCACCACATCGGCGCTGCCCGGCGCCACCGCCGTGTTCGCCGCCGCCGATCTGACGACCGTCGGCGCCTCGGAGGCCGAGCGGCGCGTCCTCGCCCGCCTCGGACTGCCCACCGACCCGCTGCCCGATCTCGGCGAGGCGCTGCTGTCCGGCCCGCGCTATCCCGCCGACACCCCCGACGTGTGGGGCGGCGTCCCCCGCCGCAACACCCGCTTCACCGGCCGCGAGACGCTCCTCAACAACGCGTACCAGGCGCTCCAGGAGGCCGACGGAGGCGCCGGTGTGGTGACCCTGCACGGCATGTCGGGCGTCGGCAAGACCCAGCTGGCCGCCGAGTACGTGTACCGCTTCGGCGCCGAGTACGACGTGGTGTGGTGGGTCGCCGCGGACAAGCGGGTCACCTGCCGGCAGAGACTCGCCGAACTCGCCCCGGCGCTCGGCCTGTCCACCGGTGTGGAGTACGGCGAGCGGCTGCGCGCCGCCCGGGACGCGCTGCGCCGCGGCGATCCGTACCGCCGCTGGCTGCTGGTCCTGGACGGAGCCGACGAACCCGACCAGATCTGGGACCTGGTGCCCACCGGCCCCGGCCATGTGCTGATCACGGCGCGCAACCCGGAGTGGGACGAACACAACAGCGCCCTGATGGAGGTGCCCGTCTACGAGCGCGACGAGTCGGTCGCGTTCATCCGACGCCGCGCCCCGCGCCTCACCCACACGGAGGCCGGGCAGCTCGCGGAGGCCCTCGAAGACCTGCCGCTGCTGCTCGACCAGACCGCGGGCTGGCTCAACGACTCGGACATGTCGGTCGACGAGTACATCGCGATGCTGGAGGACGGCATCGACCAGGATGTCGTCCGGGTCTCCGCCGACTTCCCGCTCGCCTTCCAGACCGGCTGGTCGATACTGCTCAACAAGCTCCGCGAGACGGTCCCCGAATCCGTCGACCTGCTCCGGCTGTGCACCTTCTTCGCGCCGGGCGCCATCCCCGTACGGCTGGTGCGCGACCTGCCCGTGGACACGCTCCCGGAGAAGCTGCGCGGGCTGGTCGACGATCCGGTGCGCTGGGCGCGGGCGATCAACAAGCTGCGGCAGTACGCCGTCGTACGGGCCGCCGGGGTCGGCGAGCGCGAGGTCCATGACTCGGTGCACGACGCCGGTCCCTCCGGCGTGGCGGGCGACACCCTCTACATGCACCGTATGGTCCACCAGATCGTCCACCAGGACATGCCCGAGCAGGACCACAAGGACTTCATCGAGGTGGTGCGCCGGGCACTGGTGGCCGCCGACCCCGGCAGACCGACCGACACCCGGCTGTGGCCCCGGTACGCGGAGATCACCCCGCACCTCAAGTGGGCCGATGTCCTGAAGAGCACCGACCCGGCGATGCACACCCTGATCCTCAACTGCCTGCGCTACATGTACCTCTCCGGGGAGTACCGCGCGGGCATCAACCTCGGCCGGCGCGCGCTGACGGCCTGGCGGCGGCTCCTCGGCGAGACGCACCCGAGGATCTGGGACGTCAGCTACCACTACGCCAACCTGATGCGCGCCGTCGGCGACTACGCGGGCACCGAGGCCATCGAGCGCGCCGCCGTCGACCATCTGCGCGCCGAGCGCGGCCCGAAGGACCTGGAGCATCTGCGGGCCTCCGGAGGGCTCGCCGCCGATCTGCGCGGCCTCGGCCGGTACGAGGAGGCCCTGGAGGTCTCCTCCTGGATCCTGGTCTGCTACCGCGAACTGCTGGGCGAACAGGACTCCCGCACCCTCAACGCCCAGAACAACCTGGCCGTCTCGCTGCGGCTGCTCGGCCGGTACGAGGAGTCCCTCGACCTCAACCGGCGGACGCTGGAGGCCCGTCGGCAGACACTGCGCCTGCGGCACAACTGGACCCTCTTCTCCGAGATCAACTACGCCACCGACCTGCGGCTGCTCGGCCGGTACAACGAGGCCGAATCGCTCCAGTCGCAGAGCGTGCGCGTCCACCGGATGGTGCTGGGCCGGGACAACCCCCAGACACTGCGCGCGGAGCACAACCTCGCGCTGTGCCTGTACCGCTCGGGCGAACGCGGCAAGGCGGGGGTGCTGTTCACCCAGGTCCTGGAGAACTGCGAGCGCGTCCTCGGCGAACACGACCCGCTCACCATGATGTTCGCCGCCGGCCAGAGCTGTTTCGCCCGCGAGCACGGCGACATCGACCAGGCCAAGGACATAAGCGACAAGGTCGTCCACGGCTATCTGGCGATGCTCGGGGAGGGCCATCCGTTCGTCGCGGGCGCCCGCGCCAACCACGCGCTGATCCTGCGCGGTGTGGGGGAGCGCGAGCAGGCGCACGCGCTGATCGAGGACGCCCTCACCGACATGACCCGGGCCGTCGGCGAACGGCATCCCTGGACGCTGGGGTCCGCCATCAACGCCTCGGCGCTGCGCAATCTGGTGGGCGACCCGGAGGGCGCGGCGGCGCTGACCGCCGACACCATCACCCGCGCCACCGAGACGCTCGGCAGGACCCATCCGCTGACGCTCTCGGCCCGGATCGCGCACGCCGCGGACCTGCGGGCCCTGCGCGAGGGGCAGCGCGCCGAGAAGGTCGAGGGGGAGGCGCTGGACGACCTGGCGGCGACGCTGGGCGCGCAGCATGTCCACACCGTCGCGGCCCGGTCCCGTAACCGCCCCTACTGGGACTTCGAGCCCCCGATCGTCTGACGCCCGGAGCCACGGAGCCACGGAGCCACGGCGCCCGGAGCCCGGAGCCCGGCGCCCGGCGCCTGGAATCCGGCGCCCGGCGCCCGGCGGGCCGGAAAGGGCCGGGAAAAGCCGGAGGGCCCGGCCCCGCGGAGATCGCGGGGCCGGGCCCTCCGGTACGTACGGCGGGTCCGTCAGGCGTCGAAGACCTCGTTGACCAGCTGCTGCTGCTCGGCCTGGTGGCGCTTGGCCGAGCCGACCGCCGGGGACGAGGAGTGCGGACGCGAGATACGGCGCAGCCGCTCGCCGTGCGGCACATCCGCGCCGACCGCCAGGTCGAGGTGGTCGATCAGGTTGAGCGCGATGAACGGCCAGGCACCCTGGTTCGCCGGCTCCTCCTGGGCCCACAGGTACTTCTCGGCGTTCGGGAACTTGGCGATCTCGGCCTGCAGTTCCGCACCCGGCAGCGGGTACAGGCGCTCCAGGCGCAGGATCGCGGTGTCCGTCACGCCGCGCTTCTGCCGCTCGGCGTCGAGGTCGTAGTAGACCTTGCCCGCGGTGAAGACGACCTTGCGCACGGCGTTCGGGTCCACGCTCGTGTCGCCGATCACCGGGCGGAAGCCGCCGGTGGTGAACTCCTCCGCCTTGGACGCCGCCGCCTTCAGACGCAGCATCGACTTCGGGGTGAAGACGACGAGCGGCTTGTGGTGCGGGTTGTGGACCTGCCAGCGCAGCAGGTGGAAGTAGTTCGACGGCAGGGTCGGCATGGCGACCGTCATGTTGTTCTGCGCGCACATCTGGAGGAAGCGCTCCGGGCGGGCGGACGAGTGGTCCGGGCCCTGGCCCTCGTAGCCGTGCGGCAGCAGCAGCGTGACGCCGGAGGTCTGGCCCCACTTCTGCTCGGCCGACGAGATGAACTCGTCCACGACCGTCTGCGCGCCGTTGACGAAGTCACCGAACTGCGCCTCCCACATGACCAGCGCGTCCGGCCTGGCCAGGGAGTAGCCGTACTCGAAGCCCATCGCCGCGTACTCGCTGAGCAGCGAGTCGTAGACGTTGTAGCGGGCCTGCTCGTCGGTGAGGTACTGGAGCGGGGTGTAGTCCTCGCCCGTGCCCTGGTCGACCAGGACCGCGTGGCGCTGGCCGAACGTACCGCGGCGGGTGTCCTGACCGGAGAGCCGCACCGGCGTGCCCTCCATCAGCAGCGAGCCGATGGCGAGGGTCTCGCCCATGCCCCAGTCGATCGTGCCGTCCTCCACCGAGGCCGCCCGGCGCTGCATCTGCGGCATCAGGCGCGGGTGGACGGTGACCGTGTCCGGGATGTTGACCTGCGACTCGGCGATCCGCTTGACGACCTCCTGGGAGACCGCGGTGGTGACGGCCACCGGGAACTCCGCCTGGGCGTCCGGCACCTGGGCCGTGCCCGGGTGCGAGGTGGCCTCGCGGACCTCGGCGAAGACCTTCTCCAGCTGGCCCTGGAAGTCCTGGAGCGCCTGCTCCGCCTCTTCCAGCGTGATGTCGCCGCGGCCGATCAGCGACTCGGTGTAGAGCTTGCGCACCGAGCGCTTCTTGTCGATCAGACGGACCATCTGCGGGTTGGTGAACTGCGGGTTGTCGCCCTCGTTGTGACCGCGGCGGCGGTAGCAGATGAGGTCGATCACGACGTCCTTGTTGAACGTCTGGCGGAACTCGAAGGCGAGCCGTCCGACGCGGACCACGGCCTCCGGGTCGTCACCGTTCACATGGATGATCGGCGCCTCGATCATGCGGGCCACGTCGGTCGCGTACATGGAGGAGCGCGACGCCTCGGGCGCGGCGGTGAAGCCGACCTGGTTGTTGATCACGATGTGGACCGTGCCGCCGGTGCGGTAGCCGCGCAGCTGCGACATGTTGAGCGTCTCGGCGACCACACCCTGGCCCGCGAAGGCCGCGTCGCCGTGCAGCGCGAGCGGCAGGACCGTGAAGTCCGTACCGCCCTTGTTGATGATGTCCTGCTTGGCGCGGACGACGCCCTCCAGGACCGGGTCCACCGCCTCCAGGTGCGAGGGGTTGGCGGTCAGCGAGACCTTGATCTGCTCGCCGTCCAGACCGGTGAAGGTGCCCTCGGCGCCCAGGTGGTACTTCACGTCGCCGGAGCCATGCATCGACTTCGGGTCGAGGTTGCCCTCGAACTCCCGGAAGATCTGCGCGTACGACTTGCCCACGATGTTGGCGAGGACGTTCAGCCGGCCGCGGTGGGCCATGCCGATGACGACCTCGTCGAGCCGCGACTCGGCGGCGGAGTCGATGACCGCGTCGAGCAGCGGGATGACGGACTCGCCGCCCTCCAGCGAGAAGCGCTTCTGGCCGACGTACTTCGTCTGCAGGAAGGTCTCGAACGCCTCGGCCGCGTTGAGCCTGCGCAGGATCCGCAGCTGCTCCTCGCGCTCGGGCTTGGCGCGGGGACGCTCCACCCGGTCCTGGAGCCACTTGCGCTGCTTCGGGTCCTGGATGTGCATGAACTCGATGCCGGTGGTGCGGCAGTACGACTCGCGCAGCACGCCCAGGATGTCGCGCAGCTTCATCATGGACTTGCCGGCGAAGCCGCCGACCGCGAACTCCCGCTCCAGGTCCCACAGCGTGAGCCCGTGCTCGGTGATGTCCAGGTCGGGGTGCTTGCGCTGGAGGTAGTCCAACGGGTCGGTGTCGGCCATGACATGGCCGCGGACCCGGTAGGAGTGGATCAGCTCGAAGACCCGGGCGGGCTTGGTGACGTCCTCGTCGTGCGAGGCGTCGATGTCCTTGAGCCAGCGCACCGGCTCGTACGGGATGCGCAGCGCCTGGAAGATCTCGTCGTAGAACTCGTTCTCGCCGAGCAGCAGCTGGCTGACGATCCGCAGGAACTCGCCGGACGCGGCGCCCTGGATGACGCGGTGGTCGTACGTCGAGGTCAGCGTCATGACCTTGGAGATGCCCAGCTTGTTCAGGGTGTCCTGCGACGTGCCCTGGAACTCGGCCGGGTAGTCCATGGATCCGACGCCCATGATGACCGACTGACCGGGCATCAGCCGCGGTACGGAGTGGACCGTGCCGAGGCCGCCGGGGTTGGTCAGCGAGACGGTGACGCCCGTGAAGTCGTCCATCGTCAGCTTGTTGTTGCGGGCGCGGCGGACGATGTCCTCGTACGCCTGCCAGAACTCGAAGAAGTTGAGCGTCTCGGCCTTCTTGATGCCGGCGACGACCAGCTGGCGGTCGCCGTTCGGCTTCACCAGGTCGATGGCCAGACCGAAGTTGATGTGCTCCGGCTTGACGAGGGTCGGCTTGCCGTCCCGCTCCGCGAAGGAGTGGTTCATCGACGGCATGGCCTTGATGGCCTGCACCATCGCGTACCCGATGAGGTGCGTGAAGGAGATCTTGCCGCCACGCGCGCGCTTCAGGTGGTTGTTGATGACGATGCGGTTGTCGAAGAGGAGCTTCACCGGGACCGCGCGCACGGACGTGGCCGTGGGCAGCTCCAGCGAGGCGTTCATGTTCTTCGCGACGGCGGCGGACGGGCCACGCAGCGTCACGTACTCCGGGCCCTCGGCGGCCGCGGTGGCCTCGCCACCGGTCGCGGCGGGCTTGGCCTTCGCCGGGGCGGGAGCCGCCGGGGGCTGCGCGGGGGCGGCGGGCCGTGCGGGCGCCGGGGCGGCGGCAGCGGGCTTCGACGGCGCGGCGGGGGCCGCCGCCGGGGCGGCCGGCTGTGCCGGAGCCTGCGTCTGGGCCTGTGCCGGAGCCTGCGTCTGGGCCTGTGCCGGGGCGGCGGGCGCCGGGGTCGCTGGGGCGGTCGCCTGGGTCGTGGGCACCTGGGTCGTGGGCACCGCAGCCCCCGCGGCTGCGGTCGCCGCGGCCTCATCGGACCTGTCCGCCGTACCGGGAGTGCCCGGCTTGTAGTCGGCGAAGAAGTCCCACCAGGCACGGTCAACCGAATTCGGATCCTGGAGGTACTGCTGGTAGATCTCGTCGACAAGCCACTCATTGGCACCGAAGGCCGCGGCAGGGTTCTTGCCCTGCCCGTCTTCGTCGGTCGAGATGCTCGCGTTACTGGGGGACTGAGACGACACGGCGTGAACCGCCCTCTTCCGCTTCACAAGGTGATGGACAGCGGGAATCAAGGCTACGCCTACCAGGCCAGGAGGTGCAGGCCGGGCGTGCCATCGTCGTGCAAGTCACATCGGACGGCGAGTTTCAGCGTAATAAATGGCGGGAAACAAGCCAGGTTCCGTTGTGCCAGGAACGCGCGACGCTCCGGGAACGGCCGGTTCACGGCCTGTTGCTCGCCCGTCCCCGACTCCGTGCCCGGAGATCGTGCGCTTTCGCTTCGAACTCTACGTCAACGGCGGGGTCCCGGTGCTCCCGGCAGAGTGACCCGTATCAGGCAGCCGCGGGCCGATTCGGCCACTCCTATCCGCCCGCCGTGCAGATCCACGGCCCAGCGGGCGATCGCCAGGCCCAGGCCCGTACCGCCGTCGCTGCCCGGCCCGTGCGGGTACTGCGCGGTGCCCCGGTTGAACCGCTCGAAGACGCGGTGCCGCTCCTGCTCCGGGATCCCGGGCCCCTCGTCCTGCACCTCCAGGTCCAGCGACTCGGGGCCGGTGCCGCGCCGGGCCCGTACGGTGACCCGGCCGTGCGGCGGGCTGTGCTTGACCGCGTTGTCGATGAGGTTGGCGACGACCTGGTGCAGCCGCTCCGCGTCCGCGTGCGCGGTCAGCTCGGGCGGCGAGACGTCCAGGTGGAGATGTACGTCCGTACGGGTGTGATGGCCGGAGCCGGAGATCGGCCCGCGCTGCGAGGACGCCAGATTGGCCTCCTTCAGCACCCCGGAGAGGTACGGCCAGACCTCGAAGCGCTGTGACCGAAGCGGTACGACCCCGTTGTCCAACCGGGACAGATCGAGCAGCGTCTCCGTCAGCCGGCCCAGCCGCTCGGTCTGCCGCAGGGCCGTGAGCATCGTCTCGGGATCGGCGGGCGAGACCCCGTCCACGACGTTCTCCAGCACGGCGCGGAGGGCCGCGATGGGCGTGCGCAGCTCGTGCGAGACATTGGCGATCAGCTCCTTGCGGTGCCGGTCCTCGGCCTCCAGATCGTCGGCCATGCGATTGATCGTGGAGGCGAGGTCGCCCAGCTCGTCGCGGCGGTCCGCGCCGCTGACACGGCGGGTGTAGTCACCGTGCGAGATGCCCTTCGCGACCGTGTTCATCTCGTCCAGGGGCGCGGTCAGGCCGTGCGCCACGAACTGGGTGATCAGCAGCGTGGCGATCATCGAGAAGACGGTGATGAAGCGCAGCTCGGTCTCGGTGCGCAGGGCCACCATCAGCAGCCCGGTGGTGATGAAGACGGAGATGACGACGAGGGCGCCGAGCTTGGCCTTGATGGAGAAGGGCCGCAGGCCGCTGGCGTCGAGGCCGCGGGGTCCGGGGCGGAATTCCAGGGCCGGGGGGCGTCGGCCCCCGCGGCTGTCGCCACGGGCGCCGGTCCCGACGTTGCCCCTGCCGCTGTTTCCGACGTTGTTCCTGGCGGCGCGGGTGGCGCCGGAGCCGGGCTTCCGGGGAGAACCGGGCTCCCGGAGCGAGCCGCGTCGCCAGAACACGCCGGGCTTCCGGAGCGAGCCGGACCTCCAGGGAGCACCGGGCTTACGCGGAGAGCCGGGCTGCCGGGAGGAGCCGGGCTTAGGCGGAGAGCCGGGCTTCGGGGAGGAGCCGGGCTTACGCGGAGAGCCGGGCTTCGGGGAGGAGCCGGAGGTGGCGGGGGACGCCGGAGCGCCCCGTCCGTCGGCCCCGGTTCCGGTTCTGTCGCCGTCGGCGCCGCCGCCGTCACCCTGCCCGGTCATGGCGCCGGGGTCTCCAGCGCGTAGCCGACGCCATGGACGGTACGGATCCGCTCGGCGCCGATCTTCCGGCGCAGCGCCTTGATGTGGCTGTCGACCGTACGGGTCCCCGAGGCGTCCGCCCAGTCCCACACCTCGGCGAGCAGCTGCTCCCGGGAGAGCACCGCGCGCGGGGTGTTCGCCAGGCAGACCAGCAGATCGAACTCGGTGGGCGTCAGATGGACGTCGTCACCGCGCACCCGGACCCGGCGCTGCGCGTGGTCGATCTCCAGCTCGCCCAGCCGCAGGATGCCGCTGCGCGGGGTCACCGCGGCGAGCGCGGCCCGCTCCACCCGGCGCAGCAGCACATGCACGCGCGCGGCCAGCTCCCGCATCGAGAACGGCTTGGTCATGTAGTCGTCGGCACCGACCCCGAGGCCGACCAGCATGTCGGTCTCGTCGTCGCGCGCCGTCAGCATCAGCACCGGCACCGGGCGCTGCGCCTGGACACGGCGGCAGACCTCCAGCCCGTCGAAGCCCGGCAGCATGACGTCGAGGACCATCAGGTCCGGCTGCCAGGCCTCGGCCGCGTCCACGGCCGCGGGTCCGTCCAGCGCCGTCTGCACCAGAAAACCCTCGGCACGCAGCCGTGCGGCGATGGCGTCGACGATCGTGGCATCGTCCTCGACCACCAGGACCCGGCGCTGGGCGCCGGGCGTCGCCGCGACTCCGTTGTGGCTGGTGTGTGTCTGCTCCATCGCCCCGCCCCTGGTACGCGTTCCGCGATCCTTGTTCCGCGATCTGCATGAAGTATGCAGATCCGTGTGTGTGGAGCAGCGTAGAGGCAGCGGGAGCCTTCCGGCTACGCAGTGCGAACAGCGAGATGGACCACGTCGGGTACGCCTCGGGCAACTTGGATCTCTTCCGCCCGTACCCCGCTGAATCCGGCATTCCCCAACGCTTCGGCAAAGGCGGGAGAGGGATTCGCCGACCATACGGCGAGGACACCGCCCGGATTCAGCCGCGCCCGGCAGGCGGCCAGTCCGTCGGGCGAGTACAGGTTCTCGTTGTCCTCGGTGACGGTCCACTCGGGCCCGTTGTCGATGTCCAGGCAGAGGGCGTCGTAACGGTCCGTGGTTGTCGTCAGATACGCCACCAGCTCGGTGTGCAGGATCACAACGCGCGGATCGGCGAGCGCCGCCCCGGAGATCCGCCGGAGCGGCCCGTCCCGGTGCCAGTCGATGACGGCCCGCTCGCGCTCGACCACCACGATCCGGCCCCAGCGGGGATCGGCGGCGGCGTGCGCGAGCGAGAACCCGACCCCGAGCCCACCGACCAGAACGGCCGGCCGCCCCCGCTCTCCGGACCGGTCCTCGGGCAGCGCCGCCAGGGCCGCGTCGATGAGCAGCCGCTCGGAGCGGCCGTCCGAGGTGTCCATCAGGAAGCAGCCGTTGGCGATGATTTCCAGCCGTTCACCACGCCGGCGCAGCACGACCTCGCCGTAGGGGCCGTCGCGGCGGTCGAGGGTGACGGGATCGAGCTGAGGCGCGAGCGCGGCGCCGGGTGCGGGTACGGACATGCTGGACCTTTTCGTCAGGGCGGCTGGTACCGCCTGACATCCTGCTCGCAGGGGCTGGAGCGGGACAATCCGTTTCCTCCGGCCCCGGCCATGGACGCGGCCCAGGGCGCGGACAGGGCGCGCCGGGCGGGGCCCTGTCCCGGAGCTGGGATCACCGCTCCCCGGGTGGTACCAGACGTACGGGGGACGAGTAGCGGGATTGAGCCATGCGCCGGCGGCGTGGTGTCCCCTTGTCCTTATAGACGTGGCGTCCCCTTGTCCCCATAGATACGTACCGCCCGGCCCGCGCCTGGCTGGAGCCGAGCGGGGAGCGGTCGTGGGGAGCGGTGGCGGCAACCGGGTCATCGGGGCGCCGGTTCCGGCACCCCCGCGGTCGTTCCCGTCATCGCCGCCGTTTCGCTCCGGTAGGTGTGGCCGCGTTCCGGGCCGAGGCCGAAGTAGTGGCGGAAGTTGTAGATGAGCGGACTCCACGCGGCGGGATCGACGTGGTCGGTGCCGGGTACGACGATGTCCGGGGCCGCGTGGACCTTCCGTACCACCGCCTCGACGATCAGGAAGCGGCCCGAGACATCGGGCTGGACCCGGTCGGCGTACGCCTCCAGTTGGAGGGGGCACTCGGCGACGCGTGGCGGCCCGACCAGGTGGGAGGGAGTGGGGGTGAAGCCGGACGCGCCGAATTTGTCCGGTTCGAAGCGGCACGCGGGGGGTTTGCTCGCCGGGACGGGATCGCGTCCGGTGAGCGGGGCCAGCCGTTCCACGGCGGGCCACTGATCCGGAGCGGGCAGGCTGATCACCAGCTCGCGGCGGGGTCCCGGCCCGGCGCCGAGATTGTGCGCGGTCTGCCCGTCGGCACCGAGCCCCAGCACCACCACCTGCCCGAGCGCCCAGGCCGATGAGATCGGGGCGAGATTGGCCGAGCCGTCGTCGTTCTCGGTGGTGAGCAGGATGACGGGGGTCCCGAAGTAGAGAATGCTCGGTTCGATGACCAGATGGCGGGTCTCGGCCGCCGTCGATGGCTCCCTCACGGAGCCGGTCACGCGCTCGGTCACGGAACCGGTCGGGGAATCCGTCAGGGTGTCCGTCGAGGTGTCCATACGGCCGACGCTAGGACGCGGACGCTTCGGCCCCGGCCGAAGGATCAGCCCGAAGGATCAGCGCTGGTCGCGCGCCGCGCGGCGGTCCATCGGCCGGCGGTCGCCCGGTGATCGTTCTCCGGTGTATCCGGTGTATCCGGGGTGGCCACCGGTCAGCGGCCGCGCCTCAGCCGACCGGCCCACCGGCCGAGCCTCCGTCGCGAGCGGCGAAGGCGCGGCTGAGGGCGTCGTGGATTCTCCGCGCCCGTCCGGCCGGCTTCGCCGGGGCTTCGTTCCCAGTGACCGTCGGGTGACAGCATCGGCGCCCTGCGTTCCGCTTGAGCCCGGACCTCGACGTAGGACTCGTGGGCCGTGATGCGGAACGCCTCCTCGTAGGAGGCCAGGGCCGCACTCATGGCCCCGCCGGCGAGGCCACGGCGCCGGATGCGCGCGGCCAGCCATGTGAAGAAGCCGAGGACCACGGCGAGGACGCCGGCCGCGATCAGGAACGGTAAGAGCGCATCCATGGCCGCGAGGCTAATGGGCGGGGTCCACGTGCGGGTGAGGTCGGGTTCGACGTGGTTGCGGAATAACGACCTCCGGCCTGCGTTGTAGCGGGTCCCGCGCTCTTGGCCGCAGGCCCCGCCGCCGCCGATGGACCCAACGCCCGGTGATCGCTCAGAGCGAACAGGACCCGGGGAACATCCGGAGACTCACAAGCATTGAGTCGGTATAGCTCAACTTGACTGCCGAAGGGGAGATCATGGCTGACACCTCTACATCGCTCACGCTTCCCGTGCTGCCGCTCGACGACGAGGTCGTCCTGCCCGGCATGGTGGTGCCTCTGGATCTGTCCGACGCCGAAGTCCGCGCCGCGGTGGAAGCCGCGCAGGCGGCCGCCCGTGACGGGGGCGACGGTGGCGGAAAGCCCAAGGTGCTGCTCGTGCCGCGCATCGACGGGACGTACGCCGGGACGGGTGTGCTGGGGACCGTCGAGCAGGTCGGCCGGCTCTCCGACGGGGATCCGGGCGCGCTGATCCGCGGCCGCGGCCGTGTGCGCATCGGTGCCGGTACGACCGGGCCCGGCGCGGCCCTCTGGATCGAGGGCATCGCCGTCGACGAGACGGCACCCGACCCGATCCCCGGCTCCGTGACCGAGCTGATCAAGGAATACAAGGCGCTCGCCACCGACTGGCTCAAGAAGCGCGGCGCCTGGCAGGTGGTGGACCGCGTCCAGCAGATCGACGACGTGTCCACGCTCGCCGACAATTCCGGTTACTCACCGTTCCTGACCACCGCCCAGAAGGTGGCGCTGCTGGAGACCACCGACCCGGTGGCCCGGCTCAAGCTCGCCACCGAGCAGCTGCGCGAACACCTCGCGGAACAGGATGTCGCCGAGTCCATCGCGAAGGACGTCCAGGAGGGCGTCGACAAGCAGCAGCGCGAGTTCCTGCTCCGGCGCCAGCTCGACGCCGTACGCAAGGAGCTGCGCGAGATCAACGGCGAGGGTGACGACGACGAGTCCGCCGACTACCGGACCCGCGTCGAGAACGCCGACCTCCCCGAGAAGGTGCGGGAAGCCGCGCTGAAGGAAGTCGACAAGCTGGAGCGGTCGTCCGACCAGAGCCCCGAGGGCTCCTGGATCCGCACATGGCTGGACACCGTCCTCGAACTGCCCTGGAACGAGCGCACGGAGGACGAGTACGACATCAGAGGCGCCCAGGCCGTGCTCGACGCGGAGCACTCCGGCCTGGAGGACGTGAAGGAACGCATCACCGAGTACCTGGCCGTGCGCAAGCGGCGCGCGGACCGCGGTCTCGGTGTGGTCGGCGGCCGTCGCGGCGGCGCCGTACTGGCCCTGGTGGGCCCTCCCGGCGTCGGAAAGACCTCGCTCGGCGAAAGCGTCGCGCACGCCATGGGCCGTAAGTTCGTCCGGGTCGCGCTCGGCGGCGTACGGGACGAGGCGGAGATCCGCGGCCACCGGCGTACGTACGTCGGCGCGCTGCCCGGCCGTATCGTCCGGGCCATCAAGGAGGCCGGTTCGATGAACCCGGTCGTCCTGCTCGACGAGATCGACAAGGTCGGCTCCGACTTCCGGGGCGACCCGGCCGCCGCGCTGCTCGAAGTCCTGGACCCGGCGCAGAACCACACCTTCCGTGATCACTACCTGGAGGTCGAACTCGACCTGTCCGACGTGGTGTTCCTCGCCACGGCGAATGTCCTGGAAGCGATTCCGGAGGCGCTGCTCGACCGTATGGAGCTGGTCAGGCTCGACGGCTACACGGAGGACGAGAAGGTCGTCATCGCCAGGGACCACCTGCTGCCCAGGCAGCTGGAGCGCGCGGGCCTGGAGTCCGGCGAGGTCACGCTGGAGGACGACGCGCTGCGCAAGCTGGCCGGTGAGTACACCCGCGAGGCGGGCGTACGAAACCTGGAGCGCGCCATCGCACGGCTGCTCCGCAAGGTCGCGGCCGAGCACGAACTGGGCGAGCGGGAGCTGCCGTTCACCCTCGGCGCCGAGCATCTGCGCAAGCTGATCGGCCGGCCGCACCACGTGCCCGAGTCCGCCCAGGACCCGGCCGAGCGCCGCACGGCGGTGCCGGGCGTGGCCACGGGCCTCGCGGTCACGGGCGCGGGCGGTGACGTCCTCTACGTCGAGGCGTCGCTGGCCGACCCGGAGACGGGCGGCTCCGGCCTGACCCTGACCGGACAGCTCGGTGACGTGATGAAGGAGTCGGCACAGATCGCGCTCTCCTTCCTCCGCTCGCGCGGCGCCGAAATGGAGCTGCCGGTGGCGGATCTGAAGGACCGGGGCGTGCACATCCACTTCCCGGCGGGTGCGGTGCCGAAGGACGGCCCGAGCGCGGGCATCACGATGACGACCGCGCTGGCCTCGCTGCTCAGCGGCCGGCTGGTCCGCACGGATGTCGCCATGACCGGCGAGGTCTCGCTGACCGGACGCGTCCTGCCCATCGGCGGTCTCAAGCAGAAGCTGCTGGCCGCGCACCGCGCGGGCATCACGACGGTCGTGATCCCGAAGCGCAACGAACCGGATCTGGACGATGTCCCGGCCGAGATCCTCGACAAGCTGGAGGTCCACCCGGTGACGGATGTCCGCCAGGTCCTGGACATCGCGCTGGCCCCGGCGGAGGTCCTGGTCACGGCCGCGGCCTGACGCCCGCACAGGCCCCGGCACCCGACGTATCGGAAGTGGCCGCGCCCGGAACGAGAGTCCCGGCCGCGGCCCCCACCCCCCCCCCCCCCCCCTCTAACCCCGCCCTGGCCCACCCC
>NZ_JBVKAK010000002.1:745204-949961 GCF_055639435.1 Streptomyces sp. NPDC039430
AGTGGTCCAGGGGGGGGGGTGGGGGAGGGGAGAGATCAAAACACCAAAAGACCCCACGAACCGAGGCGGAGGGGAAGCCCCCCGCCAGGAACCGACCCCCCCCCCCCCCCCCACCGCCGTCCCCCCGGCCCTGTATGACATCGCGCGGTCCCGGCCGGTCCTCCGTTCCGGCCGGGACCGCGCGGTGTCGTGGCGCGGTCAGCCGTTCGCCAGGGCCTGGACTCGGTCCAGGGCGCCGTTGAAACGGTTGTGGTCGCCGACGATGGGGCCCGTCGACGTGTACTGCCAGATCGTCTGGAAGCCCCAGCCCGCCGGCAGCTCGCCGATCGTGGTGTCGTAGCGGGCGATCCAGAGCGGGTTCGTGGAGCCGAAGCCGGTGTAGTTGCCGGTGCACGCCTTCCACCAGCTCGTGGCCGTGTAGATCACGGCGTCGCGGCTGGTGCGGGCCTTGTAGGTGGTCAGGAAGTCGCGGATCCAGGCGATCATCTGGTCCTGGGTCTTGCCGTAGCACTGCGCGCCGTACGGGTTCCACTCGATGTCCAGCACGCCGGGCAGGGTCTTGCCGTCGCGGGACCAGCCGCCGCCGCCGTCCACGAAGTAGTTGGCCTGGTTGGCGCCGCTGGAGTCGTTCGGCGTACCGAAGTGGTACGCGCCGCGGATCATGCCGATGTTGTAGGAGCCGTTGTACTGCTGCGCGAAGGAGGGGTTCTTGTAGTAGTTCCCCTCGGTGGCCTTGGCGTAGGCCCACTTCACGCCGCTGTTCCACAGGGACGCCCAGTCGACGTTCCCCTGATGGCCGGAGACGTCCACGCCTTCCGTCTGGACGACGCGGTCCGCGCGGGGCAGGCCGCCCTGGCCGTCGTGCTCGATGACGCCCATGCCCATGTGGGCCGAGCCGCGTTCGGGGAGGCCGGCCGGTGGGTCGGCCGGGGTGGTGGCGCCCGCCGCACCCGGGAGGGTGAGGAGCAGGGCGAGACTTGCGAGGAGAGCGCCGGCCGCGGTGGCGAACGAACGGCCGGTCGTTCCGGATCTGTGCACGGGCATTGCGTGCCTCCGAAGACCTCGGTGGGGGGATCTCATGACGGGTCTGACACGTCGACATGTAGTGCAATGGACATGCCAGTATTGACGCTACGCACGTAGACCCTTACGACGGAAGAGCGCCACGCGGCTTCCGTTGGTATAAACCTGCGAAATACTGGCGGAGCTGCGGCAACGGCCGTCGGCGAAAGAAACTTTCAGGAGCGGAAAAGCGCGCGATGGGTGCTGACGTGCACGGAAATGGTACGGCGAAAGATCCCGGTCCCGCCGGAAGCAGTGGTGTGGACCACGAATTCCTGGCACTGGAACGGGAACTGGCGGTCTTTCTGCGCCGTGCTCGCGCCAACTCCGGAGAAATGGCGCGCGAGGTCCACCCCGAGCTGGAGCCCGCCGCGTACGGACTGCTCGTACGGCTGGAGGAGAACAGCTGTCAGCGGGCCACCGAACTCGCCGCCTATTTCGGGGTCGGCAAGGCGACGATAAGCCGTCAGCTGCGTGCCCTGGAGGAACTGGGACTGGTGACGCGCGAGCCCGATCCGGCCGACGGGCGCGCCTCGCTGGTCCGGATCACCGACGAGGGCCGCACCCGCTTCCGGCGGGTACGCGACGCGCGCCGCGAGCGGTACGTGCGGAAGCTCGCCGACTGGGACCGCGGCGAGGTCGCCGAACTGGCCCGGCTGCTCCACCAGCTGAACGCCCGCGCCGAGAGCTGACCGGGGAAGGCGGGGGAGGAGAGGCGGACGGGGAGGGGGCGCCGGGCAGGACGGGGAGGGGGCGCCGGGCAGGACGGGGCGTGGGGGCGGGCGAGGGCGCCCGGCCAGGCAGGAGGGGCGGGGTCCCGTGTGCGTGGCCCCCTACAGCTCCACGTACGTCACCGTCGCGTCGTCGCTCGCCTTCCCCCGCCGGAACGCCACCCCGTCCGGGTCCGCCGACTCCGACGCCCTCACCCGGTCGATCAGCTCCTGCGCGCCGTTCTTGCGCACCAGCGCCAGACAGTCCGCCCAGCCGCCCTCCCGGAAGATCTCCACCCAGCGGGCCGCGCCGTCCGTCAGCCCCAGCAGGGCGCGCACCTCGGCCGCCGGCGTACGGCCCGTCACGGCCTTCGCGGCGACCGCCGGGTCCGCCGCCGCCGTGAAGAAGCCGCCCTCCGCGTTGCGCAGCGCGTCCGCCGTGGCCACCGAGCGCAGCGCCTCGCGCGGGACGCGGTCCAGCCGGTCGTCCAGTACCGCGCGTACCTCGCCGTCCGGTGACTCCAGCAGCAGCGTCGAGTCGGAGAGCACCAGATGTTCGACGGTGTCCGAACCCCACCGTGCGAGGACGACGGTCGCCTGAGGTGTACGTACGTGAGAAAGGTCACAGGTTTCGCGATGGGCGTCCGCCGTACGCGCGATGGCCGCCGCGAGGATCTCTGCCAGTGGCATATCCCGTCGTGAACCGGACAGTTCGGCGAGCGCGCCACCCAGTCCGGCGGTGAACCAGGGCACACCGTGTACACATCCGTCGTCCCCGGCCGGGGGTGTCACTCCGTCCAGCACGACCAGCGCGCCCCCCTCGCCCGCGGCGGGCAGGACCACGGAAGTCCAGTCCTCATTGGGCCGTACGGCGGTGCCGGGCCTGGTGGCGAGTTCGATGCGCATGCGCACCAGTGTGCATGACTCTCCCGGTAATCCGCATGAACTCTTCACGCTGTCTGCACGCCGTGCCGATCGGTCCGTTCCGCCAGGTCAACCGCTCTCATTCGGTCAGAATGAGTCCCGTACGAAGCCGGACGAGGGCGGGAGAGGGGCCGGATTGAGGGGACAGGGGAAGCTGCGGGCGCGCATCCTGCCAAAGCGCGCGCGGAAGGTCCACCCGGCGCGCCATGTTCACGAGGGCCCCCGAGTGGGAAGAGTTGTTCGTCAACTCCTTCTTGATGTTCACTCGTTCAGGTGGCGGAGCGGCCGATGCGCGCCTTCCTCCCAAGGGCGCTGGAATGGTCGACAGCCGTGCCAGGGGTGGGGGTTCTCATGGAGTGACCGGTCGTCACCTCTGCTTCATGGGCGGACGAATCAAGAATGCGAGCACCGGTGCAGAAGAAGCGGCCTCGGGACAACGGTGTCGGGCGGGACGAGGCCACCTCGGACACCACCGCCGGGACCAGTCCGACCACTTCGGTCACTTCCTCCACTTCGGCCACGAAGGCTGGAAAGAAGAAGTCCGGAAAGAAGAAGTCCGGAAACTCTCGGGCCGCGAACGCCGGGACCGGTGAAATGACGGCCCGGAACGCCACCGCCCACAGCGCCATGGCACAGAACGCCACGCCCGGGAATTCCATGACCGATGCCGCCAAGGCTCAGGAAGGACGCCGAGTGCGGGTACGCAACCGGCTGGTCGCCGGTGTCGCGGTCCTGGGGGTCACCGTCATCGCGGCAGGCACCCCCGCCGTACTCACCGCCTCCACCGAGCTGAACGACGCCCAGAACCTGGTCGTCCTCGCCGAATTGAACCGGCAGGCCGTGATCCTCAGCCACTCCCTCGCGGACGAGCGCGACGAGGTCATCGTCTATATCGCCGCGGGCCGCGATGAGCAGCCCGGCGGGACCGGCGGCAAGGGCGACAAGGACAAGCACACGATCTCGGACACCCGCAGCGCCCGGGTCGACCGGCAGATCGACGAGATGCGGGCCGCCGCGTCCGTCTCTCCCGGTCTGCTCCGCGACCTCTCCACCGTCCCCTCCATCCGCCGCACCGCCCTCACGGGCGAGGGCTCCGCGCTGGAGGCGTACCGCGCGTACTCCGAGGTCATCGCCAAGCTCCAGGCCCTCGCCGACGAGCTGGCCGAGCGGACGCCGGCCGAGGCCGCCGACGGGACCCGCGCCCCCGCCGCGCTCTCCCGCGCCGTCGAGCAGGCCTCCGCCACCCGCGGACTGCTGCTGGCCGCGCTCGCCGTGCCCGGCCCCACCGACACCGCACCGCAGTACGACCCGGTCACGGGCCTCCCCGTCGAGTCCGGGTCCGGCTCGGACAACGAGAAGAACGACCAGCTCCGCGACGATCTCAGCACCGGCGCGCAGAAGGCGCACGTGCGCGAACTCGGCGCGCTCGCCGACTTCGACCAGAGCGCGGACACCCAGGCGCGCGAGTCCCTCACCGGCACCGTCACCGGGCCCGAGATCAAGACCGCCGAGGGGTATCTGACCCGGCTCACCGACCGGCCCGAACTCTCCGACTCCGACCGCGAGGCCGATCAGGAGAAGGTCGAATCCGCGCTCACCGCCAGGATCGACCAGATGCGCGGCGTGGAGTCGGGCCTCGGCACCAGCCAGGTGGAGCGGCTAGAAAAGCTCCGCGACGACGCCGTCACCGGCCTCGAACTGCGGATCGCGCTGCTCGGCGGCTGTTTCCTGATCGCCGTCGGGGTCTCCACCGCCGTCGCCCGTACGCTCACCCGCCCGCTCGCGGTCGTACGGATCGGAGCGGCCCGCCTGTCGGCGGCGCCGGAGACCGAGGAGCCGGTCAGGTTCACCGGCCGCAACGACGAGTTCGCGCAGGTCGTACGGTCCCTCAACAGCCTGCACAGCAAGCTCCTCGACCTCTCCACCCGCGCCGGGGAGCTGGACAGGGAGCGGCTCGGCCTGATCGGCGCGCGCGAGAAGATCGTCGCCCAGCGCGCCGAACTCCAGGAGCGTACGACCGAACTCGCCGCGCAGCTCCAGCGGTTGCGCCACACCGTGCACCACACCTTCGTCAACCTCTCGCTGCGCACTCTCGGACTCGTGGAACGCCAGCTCGGTGTGATCGAGGGCCTGGAGGAGCGCGAGCAGGACCCCGAGCAGCTCGCGACCCTCTTCAAGCTGGACCACATGGCCACCGTCATGCGCCGGCACAGCGAGAATCTGCTCGTGCTCGCCGGCCACGAGCACGGCCACGGCTCGACCGGGCCCGTACCGCTCGTGGACGTACTGCGCGCGGCCGTCAGCGAGATCGAACGGTACGAGCGGGTCACCATCCAGTCCCTGCCGCCGCACGCGCAGGTGGCCGGCTTCGCGGCGGACGATCTCAGCCATCTCGTCGCCGAGCTGCTGGAGAACGCCACCTCCTTCTCACCGCCCGAGGCCGAGGTCCAGCTCTCCGGCTGGCTGCTGGAGACCGGCGAGGTGATGCTCTCCGTTCAGGACCAGGGCATCGGCATGTCCGCTGACCGGCTCGGCGCGCTCAACGCGCGGCTCGCCGACCCGGACGTCCGCGAGGGGGGCGACGGCGCTCCGCGCGAGCCGTACCTGAGCGAGCCGGAGGGCGAGGGGCTCGGTCTGCGCGTCGCCGGACTGCTCGCCGCGCGCCACGGCGTACGGATCGAGCTGCGCGAGCACCAGCAGGGCGGTGTGGCCGCGGTCGTCGTACTGCCGCAGGCGCTGCTGCCCGCGTCCCCGTCGGGCGCCTCGCCGCAGCACCGGGCGGGAGCCGGGGCCTCGGCCCCCGCGCTCCACCTGCCGGGCTCGACGGCGGAGGCCAACTCCAATACGCTCCGCGGTCGTTCGGAGCTGCGGGGGCCGACGGCGGATGCCGGGACTCCCGCGGACGCCGGGAGTCCCGCAGGCGCCGGGAAGCCCGCGGAGCCCGCCGGCCCCGCGGAACACGCTGGAGCCCCGGAACACGCTGGACCCGCCGGTCCCGCTGGTCCCGTCGAAACCGCGGTCCCGGAAGTCGACCCGATGGTGCTGGCCGCCGAGGCGGCGATCCGCAGGGCCGAGGCCGAAGAGGCCCGTGGGCCGAGCACGCCGGAGCGCGAACGTACGACCGACGCGGGCGCCTACACCGGCGCTGACACCGGCACCGGCATCGAGACCGAGACCGACACGGGCGCGGGCGCCGTCGCCGCGTACGGGGCGACCACCCCGGACACGGCCGTCGGCCCGTACGCCATCGGCCCCGACGCGCACGAGCGTGTCCATGACGGCGAGCCGCCGACCACCGGCCCCGACCAGGACACGTTCACGATGCGGCTGCCCCGGCAGCCGCGCTCCGCCGAGGCGGAGCCGGACGCGCCGGACGACGCGGACGGACCGGAGAGCATCACCGACAAGGGGCTGCCCAAGCGCACCCCCAAGATCGTCAGACCTGCCGCCGCGCCCACCGCGCGTACCGGCAGTGTGGACGCGGAAGCCCTGCGCCGCAGGCTCGGCGGCTTCCATCGGGGGGCGAAGGAAGGCCGGCGCGATGTCGAGGCCGAACTGACGGAGCAGTCGGAGCAGTGGGAGCCGTCGGAGGAGTCTGACCGGGCCGAGCACGCGGAGCCCAGAGCCGCCGCGGCACGGACCGAGGAACATACCGGACAGTCGGGGGAGACAGTCGAGGAGGCACGCAGTTGACTGCGACCGGCACATTCGGACTGAGCAGCGAAGCACGTAACCTGCACTGGCTGTTGAGCAACCTCGTCGAGGAGGTGCCAGGGGTGCACTCGGTCGCCGTCGTCTCGTCCGACGGACTCCTGTTGCTCTCCTCCGACCCGGGGCTGAACACCGAGGCGGCCACTCCCGTGCGCAGGAAGGGCCCCCGCGGCTCCAGCGCCGATCTGGCCACCATCGTCTCGGGCATCGGCAGCCTCACCATCGGAGCGGCGAAGCTGATGGACGGCGGCGGGGTCAAGCAGACCATGGTCGCCATGGAGGAGGGCAGCGTCTTCGTCATGGCGATCAGCGACGGCTCGCTGCTCGGGGTGCACGCCACCCCCGACTGCGACATGAGCGTGGTGGCCTACCACATGGCGCTCTTCGTCGGGCGCGCCGGACACGTACTGACGCCCGAACTCCGCGACGAGTTGCGCAAGTCGATGGAGAGCACTAAGTGACGCCGTCCGCCGAACCGGCCCGGGGGCTGCCGGTGCGCGGCTCCGACCGCAGGCCCGCCCGGGTCCGTCCGTACTCGCTCACCGGCGGACGTACCCGGTTCGGCCATGTCCTGCTGGTCGAGACCTTCGTCGCCGCGCTCGAAGCGGCCGACGACCGCAGGGAACTGACGGACGGTGCGGGCGTGTCGCGCGTCATGCCCGAGATGCTCGCCATCGTCGAGCTGTGCCGGCGCATGCGTACCGTCGCCGAGGTGTCGGCGCTGCTCAAGATACCGCTGGGGGTGGTGAGGGTGCTGCTGAGCGACCTCGCCGACCAGGGAAAGATCCGTGTGTACGGGACCGGGCACGACACCGGCCAGCCCGACCACGCACTGCTGGAAAGGGTGTTGAGTGGACTCCGCCGCCTCTGACGTCATCGCCGCGTTCGGCGTCGCCGGTACGGCCCCTTCGAGTTCGGCCCGTTCGGGTTCGGCCGGTTCGGGTCCGGCCGGTGCGCCGCCGGTCGCCGTCGAACCCGAACGTGAAGAGGATCTCCAGCCCTGGCAGCTGGACCGGACGCGCGCGCCGATCGCCACCAAGATCGTGGTGGCCGGCGGCTTCGGTGTCGGCAAGACGACGTTCGTCGGATCGGTCTCGGAGATCCCGCCGCTCCAGACCGAGGCGCTGATGACCCAGGCCAGCGCCGAGCTGGACGATCTCAGCGCGACGCCCGACAAGGTCACCACGACCGTGGCGATGGACTACGGGCGCATCACCCTCGACGACGACCTCGTCCTGTACCTCTTCGGCACCCCGGGCCAGAAGCGCTTCTGGTTCATGTGGGACGACCTGGTGCGCGGTGCGATCGGCGCCGTCGTCCTGGCCGACACCCGACGGCTGCCCGACTGCTTCCCGGCGCTCGACTACTTCGAGAGCTGCGGACTGCCGTATGTCGTGGCCGTCAACCACTTCGAGGGAACACCGGCGTTCGAGCCGGCGGATGTGCGTGACGCCTTGACGATTCCGCCGAGCGTGCCTGTACTGATCATGGACGCACGCAAACGGAACACGGCCGTCGAGTCGCTGCTCGCGCTGGTGCGGCATGCGCTCGAAGCCTCCCCGGAGTAGCAGCCTCTCCGGAGCAGCCGAGTAGCCTGAGCCGACGTCAGCGTACGCCGCACACCAGACGCCACACGTAGCAGCACGTACGCAAACGGAGAACCCGCCATGCGGAAGATACTCATCGTCGGAGCAGGCCAGTCCGGGCTCCAGCTCGCCCTCGGGCTCCAGTCGCAGGGGTACGAGATCACCCTGATGTCCAACCGCACGGCGGACGAGATCCGGTCCGGCCGGGTCATGTCCACGCAGTGCATGTTCCATACCGCGCTTCAGCACGAGCGCGATCTCAAGCTGGGCTTCTGGGAGTCCCAGGCGCCGCGGATCGAGGGCCTGGGCGTCTCGGTCGCCGCGCCCGACTCCTCCCGGGCCGTGGACTGGGTCGGCACGCTGGACGGCTACGCCCAGTCCGTCGACCAGCGGGTCAAGATGGCCGGCTGGATGGAGACCTTCGCCCAGCGCGGCGGCCAGCTGGTGATCCATGGTGCGGCAGTCTCCGACCTGGACTTCTTCGCCCGTACGTACGACCTGGTGCTGGTTTCGGCGGGCAAGGGCGAACTCGTCTCGATGTTCGGCCGCGACGCCGCACGCTCCCCGTACGACGCGCCGCAGCGCGCGCTCGCCGTCTCCTACGTCCACGGTCTGGGCCCGCGTCCCGAGCACCCGGAGTACGACGCGGTCCGCTGCAATCTGGTGCCCGGTGTCGGCGAGCTGTTCGTGATGCCCACCCTCACCACCTCAGGACGCGCGGACATCCTGTTCTGGGAGGGCATACCCGGCGGCCCGCTCGATGCCTTCCAGGGCATCAAGGATCCCGCCGAGCATCTCTCGCTGACGCTGAAGCTGATGGAACGCTTCACGCCCTGGGAGTACGCGCGCGCCACGAAGGCCGAGCTGACGGACGCCAACGGGACGCTGTCCGGGCGGTACGCGCCGACCGTACGCAAGCCGATAGGGCGGCTGCCGAGCGGCGGTCTCGTGCTCGGTGTCGCCGATGTCGTCGTCGCGAACGACCCGATCACGGGACAGGGCTCCAACTCGGCCTCCAAGTGCGCCGCTTCGTATCTGGACTCGATAGTGAGCCATGGCGACCGGCCGTTCGACGAGGCGTGGATGCGGTCGGCGTTCGACCGGTACTGGGACACCGCGCGGCATGTCACCAAGTGGACGAACGCGATGCTGGGCGTGCCGCCGGAGCATGTCCTCAACCTGATCGGCGCGGCGGGGCAGCTGCCGCGGGTCGCCGACCGGTTCGCGAACGGCTTCAACGACCCGGCGGACTTCGAGAACTTCTTCTACGAGCCGGAGAAGACGAACGCGTTCCTGGCGGAGGCGGAGGCGGAGGCGGCGGAGGCGGCGGAGGCCGCGGGCACGGCCTGACGCCGCCGGGTCGCGGCCGGCTGACGCTGAGCTGTGGCCGCCTGACGCCGCTGGTCCGTGGCCGTCCGATGCCGGGCCGTGGGCGCTTGACCTCCGGCCCGCCGTCCGACGCCGGGCCGTGGACGCCTGACGCCCGGCCCGCCGTCCGACTCGCTCGTTCAGACCTCCGGTGCGGCCTCCTCGCCGTAACCGGAGTCCGAGCCGTCCAGTGCGCCCGGGGGCAGGGCCGGTGGCTCGTACACCCCTGGGGCCAGCGCCCCGGCCTCCGGGTCCGGACGTACCGCGCCCAGCAGGGGGTTCGCCGCGATGGGGGAGACCTTGACGTTGGTCCCGGGGCGCGGCGCCTGGATCACCATTCCGTCGCCCAGATAGATCGCCACATGCGTGGCCCCCGGGAAGTAGACCACCAGATCGCCGGGGCGCAGCTCGCGCAGCGAGACCTTGGGGAGTTCGCTCCACTGCTCCTGGCTGGTGCGGGGGATGGTGAGGCCGGCGCGCGCCCAGGCCTGCGAGGTCAGCCCGGAACAGTCGAACGAGTCGGGCCCTTCGGCGCCCCATTCGTACGGTTTGCCGATCTGCTCGACGGCGTACCCCAGGGCCGCCTGGCCCGCACGGGAGGGCGCCTTACGGACCGGGGTGCCGGCCGGACCGCCCGCTCCTTGCGGACCGCCCGCGCCCGGGGACGTGCCGTCGCCGAGGGCGCCGGAGGCGAGCAGTTCGCGCTGGGCCTTGTCCGTACCGGCCCGTTCCAGATCGTTCAGTGCCGTGATCTGGGCGCGGCTGAGAGAGGCGAGCAGCTTCTCGACCTCCTGGAGCCGGGATCTGACCATGTCGCGCTGTCGCTTCTGCTTCGTGGCGAGGGCCTGTTGCCTGTCGAGGGCCTCGCGGGACGCCTGGGCGAGGGCCTGGGCGCGCTGCTCGCCGCCCGTCAGCCGGTTCAGCGTCTCGGCCCTGCCACGCGCCGCGCGCGCCAGCAGATACGTCTCGTCCAGGGCGCTCTGCGGATCGCGGGCGAGCAGCAGCCGCAGATAGCCGGAGAGCCCGGACTGCCCCTGGTACTGCTCGCGGGCCAGCCGTCCGGCGTTGACGCGGCTGAGGGCCAGCGCGGAGCGGGCCCGCGTGAGTTCGGAGTCCACCCGCTTGGTCTCGGCGCGCTGCCGGGTCAGCTCGGCGGCGGTGGCGTTGTACGCCTCGGTGGCCTTCTCGGCCTCGCGGTAGAGCTGCTGGAGCCGGGTGAGCATCTCCGCGACGGTACGGGGCGGGGCGTCGTCGGTGACGCCGTCGACGCCGTCGGGTCCTCCTGGTGCGGCGGAAGCCGATGGGGAGGGGACGGCCGACGGAACGCCCGACGTGACGGCTGGGGGGAGCGCCGACGGAACGGGTACGGGAGACGGCGACGCCGACGCGATCGGCACCGCCGCGAAGACCGTCGCGGCGGCCAGCGCCGCCGTGCAGACGGATTGCGACACTCTGCCTGACACGTCATCACCTCCGGTTGCGGGACGGGCAGTCCAGCACTAGGGGATGATGAGGTGATATGGCTTGTGAAGAGCGCATTAATAGGCGGAGTGGCGCAACAGGATCATTCGTGTGAGGGACGGTCGCCCTGGGGACGGTCGCCCTGGTCCGTACCGTCGGCGGGCTTCGACCAGGGCCACTTCAGCGTGTGTCGCTCACGGCCCTCGGCCACGTACTCGTACTTCCAGCCGCGCTGGATCCCGAGCCGCTTGGTGTACCCGGCCGGGGCGCGACGGTAGGCGAACACGGTGGGCGGCCCGCCGTCCGCGTCCGGCACCGGGACCTCGTACCACTTGGGCGGCTGCCCGGTCGGTCCGGTCAGTACGGGCAGTACGCGCCCGTCCAGCGGCCCGCCGACAAAGGGAGTGTCTTCGCTTCTCACACCCTCAGTCTCAGCCACGGGCCACCGTCTCACCTACGCGAGGTGCGCCCTGCGCGAGGCGCGCTCCTATGTGAGCTGCGCCGCCGCGTTGACCAGCGGCAGCACCCGGCGGGCCAGCGCTCCCACGGGGCCGTCCGGGTGTTCGTACGCCACGAGTGCGCCGATGGCGTTCGCGGTGTCCTCGTCGGTGGCGGCCGTGACCACCAGCAGCGCGATCAGATGGTCGACCAGCCAGTCGCGCAGCTCGTCGGCGGGCGGGCGCTTCTCCTCGTCCAGCCATATGAGGGAGGCGGATTCGACGGCCGCGATCCAGGTGCGCACCAGCATCCGCAGTCGCGCGCCGGGCGCCGTCGTGCCGTCGGTGCCGTCTGTGCTGCTGACGGCGCTGACGGCGCTGACGGTGTTGTCGGTCCCGAGGTGCAGCAGGATCTGTTCGGCCGCGGCCCGCCGTACCTCGTCGACGATCGCGGTGGTCCGGGACGTCTCGCAGACGCTGCCGCCCCGGAGCAGCGCGCTGAACCCGGTGTCGTGCTGGTCGACGAACGCGAGATAGCGGTCCAGGACGCGCCCCAGCCGTTCGGTCGGCGGCCCCACCGGGGGCTCGGTGAAGCACAGTTCCAGTTCGTCGGCGGCGGAGCGCAGCGCTTCCTCGTACAACTGCTGCTTTCCGCCGCTGAAGTAGCGGTAGACGAGCGGCCGGGACACCCCGGCCGCCGCGGCGACGTCGTCGAGCGAGACCTCCTCGGGCGCCCGGTGCGCGAACAGGCCGAGGGCCGCGTCGAGCAGTTGCGTACGGCGCTCCTCGACGCTGAGCCTTCGGTACGCGGGCGTTGCGGGCGCGGTCATGTCCGCAGCGTAACCGCCGGGCGGCCGGGCGGCCGGGCGGGACGGGGAACGGGGCAGCGGGGGGAGTAGGGCTGTGGCAGGCGTGGCAGGGGCGGCGGAGAGGGGCAGCGGAGAGGGTGGGAGGGCGGCGGTCAGGCGAGCAGGCCCGAGGACTTCCAGAGCCTGCGCCCCGGCCCGCGCAGCACACCGATGTCGTCCAGGAAGTCGGTGAGCCGCCTGGCGCCCGACTGCATCACCTCGCGGCGGTGGCCGCTCTCCCGCACCTGCGCGACGGCCTGCCGGCGGTCGAGGCCGACGTTCTCGTACACCTGCGGATTGATGAAGCACACCGAGAAGACCCGGGCGGCCTGACCGCAGCTGAGCCGGGTGAACTCCCGCTCCCAGCGCGGCGCGGTCACCATCTGGCGGCGCAGCTCCTCGCGGGCGTACCGGACATGGCGCGCCTCCTCGATGACATGGATACGGGTCACCCCGCGCACGAGGGGCTGGATCCGCTCGTCCGGGAAGGTCAGCCGCTGCATCCAGTCGAGGATCTCCTCGCCGAGGAGAGTGGCGGCGAAGGAACCGGGGGTGGTGGAGACGGTCTTCAGGATGCGCGCGAGATTGTGGTAGTAGCGCGGCACGGGATACCCCGGGCTCCCGCCCTTGCCGATCAGCCGCGCGAACATCATCGAGTGCCGGCACTCGTCCGCGATCTCGGTGAGGGCGTAGCGGACGTGGTTGCTGGTCACGGGCTTGTCGTAGATGTGACGGACCAGCAGCTGCATCAGGATGATCTCGAACCAGATACCGAGCGAGGCGAGCGACGCGGCCTCGTGCCTGGCCAGCTCCATCCGCTGCTCCTCGGACATCGTCCGCCAGAGCGGGGTGTCGTAGAGCGAGACCAGCTCCGGCGGCCAGAACCACTTGCCGTCCTCGACCGGTGCGTCCCAGTCGAGTTCCTTGTCGGGGTCGAAGGAGTGCTTGGCGGAGGATTCGAGCAGCCGCTCGGCGACCTGTTCGCGGTCCCGGAGCGGGCCGAGTGCGTCGCGGAGCAGCTGTACGTCGCGTTCGGTCACTGTCGTCATGGCTGAGCGCACCTCATGGCTGGAGTACGGGCTGTGTGACGCGCCGGGCACCGGGTCGGGGCGCCATGTCGGTTTGCCGGGCCGGGTCTTCGAGCGGTGTTACCGGCGGTCACCCCTTATGAGACCGCTCGTCAACAAGGGCGTCAATCCCTTGCGCGCGACTTGTTGACATCACGTCTACCAACGGGTGTGTCCGCCGGCGGCCGACCGCGGCCCGCTCATGGCGGATATACGCCCGAATCCCGGGCGTCACACCGCGTCGCACGGCACGATGGCGCGTATGACCGCCCCACACCCCGGTGCCGACCGCGCCGCCGCCCGTCGCAGCCTCGAAGGACTCGCCCTGGGTGACGCCTTCGGCGAACGCTGGTTCCCTCTCTTCCGCGAACGTCAGCGCGCGTACGCGGAGATCAGGGCCAGGATCACGCCGCCGGAGCTGGAGTGGCACTGGACGGACGACACCGCGATGGCCCTCGCCGTGCAGCGCGTCCTCGACGAACGCGGCGCCATCGACCAGGACCGGCTCGCGCTCTGCTTCGCCCGCACGTACGACGCCGATCCGGCCCGCGGTTACGGGCACGGTATGCACATGCTGCTGCCGGCCCTGCTGGCGGAGCCGGCGAGCTGGCGCACCCTGGCCCCCGGACTGTTCGAGGGCGGCAGCCTGGGCAACGGCGCGGCGATGCGCGTGGCGCCGCTCGGTGCCTGGTTCGCGGCCGACCTGGAGCGCGTGGCCGAACAGGCCGTGCTGTCGGCCGAGGTCACCCACGCACACCCGCAGGGCATAGCTGGCGCGGTGGCGGTCGCGGTGGCGGCGGCGCTGTCGGTACGGTCCGAACTCTCCGTGGCGACGGTGGCGGAGGCCACCCCCGAGGGTCCGGTACGGGACGGCCTGGCGCGGGCGGCGGAGCTGCCCTTCACCACCGAGCCCTGGAAGGCGGCGGATCTGCTCGGCAACGGCCAGCGGATCCGCGCCGACGACACCGTGCCGTTCGCGGTATGGACGGCGGCCAGGCACCGCGACGATCTGGCCGCCGCGCTCTGGTCGACGGCGGAGGGCTTCGGTGACGTCGACACGACCTGTGCGATCACGGCGGGCATCGTCGCCGCCCGCACCGGAACGGGCTCGGTCCCTACGGCGTGGCGCGAGCGCCGGGAGGCGCTGACGTAGGCGGCTGAGGGGCGGGAGCAGGAGCGGGAGCGGGAGCAGGAGCGGAGATGGAGGGAGGCGCGGGGACAGGGGCAGGGACAGTGGCGGGTACGGGAACGGGAATGGCAACGGGAATGGCAACGGGAATGGCACCGGCAGGCGCCGCGAGGGCGATGTCGGGAAGCGAGGCGTCCGCCCCGCGCGCCGCCACCAGTTGCAGCCCCACCGGACATCCGTCCGCCGTGAAACCGGCCGGAGTGCTCGCCGCGGGATGCCCGCTCAGATTGAACGCCCAGGTCAGCGCCGTGGAGTACAGCTCGCCCGGACCGTCGTGACCATGCGGCCTGTTGGGGGTGACCGGGGTGAGCAGCAGCGGCGTACGGGCGAAGAGCGCGTCGAGCCGCCGGTCGTTCTCCGCCCGTACCCCCGCCGCCGTCTCCGGGCCCCGGCCTCCCCGTATCGCCATCCAGGCCTCGCGCGGATCCAGCAGCGTGAAGGGCCGCCGCGGCGGCTCGACGAGGCGTATGACCCCCGCGGCCACCAGCCGGTCCACCGCCGCGCGTACCACCGCCGCCACTTCCGGGTCCGGCCGCGCGTACCCCAGGTCGGGGGAGAAGACGGCGGGCACGGGGAAGGCGGGCGGCGGCGTCTCGTCACCGCCCACCACACACCGCAGATACGCCCGCGCCTCCGCCGCCGAACGCGCCAGCACCCCCGCCGATGCCAGGCCGGTGCGGTCAGGGGACGGCAGCAGCCCGTTGGTCGTCTTCAGCCCGAACACCCCGCACCAGGCCGCCGGGATCCGGACGGAACCGGCGCCGTCGCTGCCGGTCGCCAGCGGCACCATGCCCGCCGCGACCGCCACCGCCGACCCGGCGGAGGACCCGCCGGGGGTACGGTCCGCGCGGTACGGGTTGACCGTACGGCCGTGCCTGCCCTGCCCCCAGGTCTGCCAGTACGTGCCGGGCCCCGGCACCGCCGTCGATCCCACCGGCACCGCGCCCGCCGCGATCAGCCGCCCGGCCGCGTACGACCGGAGGCCGGACGGCCCCTTCACCGCGAACGGCAGCCCCGCGAGCGGCAGTCGGCGGTCCACCGTCCGCGCCCGTTCCCTGGCCTCCGCGTCCCATACCTCGATGAAGGCGCACAGAGAGGGATCGAACCGCTCGATCCGCTCCAGCGCCTCCGCGACCCCGTCCAGCACGTACATCCCCCCGCAGCCTTTCCCGGCATCCCCGAGGCCCTACCGCCCCTCCAGCCCTAGTCTCGCAGCGCCGCCCGCATCACCGCCCGCGCGATCGGCGCCGCGTCGCCCCCGCCGCTGATGTCCGACCGCTTCGCCTCCGCGGACTCCACGACCACTGCCACCGCGACCGCCGGTCTGCTCGAATTGCCCGCCTGCGCCCAGGCGATGAACCAGGCGTACGGCGTACCGGCGTTGCCCACCCCGTGCTGCGCCGTCCCCGTCTTGCCGCCGACCGTCGCCCCGTCGATCGCCGCGTTCGCCCCCGTCCCGTCCTCGACGACCCCGATCATCATCTGCCGCAGCAACCGCGCCGTGGCCGGCTCCATCGCACGCCGGTAGGAGCGCTCGCCGGTACGGGAGACGATGTCGCCGTCCGCGTTCATGGTCCGGTCCACCAGGAAGGGGTACTTGAGCTCCCCGTCGTTCGCGACCGCCGACGCGACCATCGCCATCTGGAGCGGAGTGGCCCGCGTGTCGAACTGCCCGATCGACGACAGCGCCAGCTGATCGTCGCTCATGCGGGTGTCGAAACGGGACGCGGCGACCCCCGAAGGGATCGTGATGCCGGTGTCGTTGAAGCCGAACTTCTCCGCCGTCCCCACCATCGCGGACAGCCCGGTCTTCACCCCGAGGCCGGCCAGCACCGTGTTGCAGGACCATCTGATCGCGTAGTCCAGTGACTCCTTGTCGCACCCGTCGGCCTCGTTGGGCAGTTCGGTCCTGGTGCCCGGCAGGACGTAGGGCTCGGGGATGTCGGTGGGGGCGTTGACGTCGGTGACCGTCCCGGAGTCCAGCGCGGCCGCCGCCGTCACGATCTTGAAGGCGGAACCGGGCGGATAGGTCTGCCGGATGGCCCGGTTGAGCAGGGGCTGCGCGTCCGCGCCGGTCAGCCGCGCCCAGGCGTCGTCGACGGCCGCGCCGGTGCCCGACAGCTGCCCGGGGTCGTACGAGGGACTGCTGACCAGCGCCAGGATCCTGCCGCTGAACGGCTCGACGGCCGCGACCGCGCCGCGTCTGCCGGCCAGTCCGTCGTACGCGGCCCGCTGCATGGACGGCTTGATCGTGGTGGCGACGTGCCCGCCGGGGCGCCGGCCTCGGGTGATCTCGTTCCAGAAGGGGAACGGGGCGAGCATCGGGTCCGTACCGGAGAGGATGGCGTCCTCGGCGTTCTCCAGCAGTGTCGTGCCGTATGTCTGGGAGGCGTAGCCGGTGACGGGCGCGTACAGCGGGCCCCGCGTATACGTACGTTCGAAGCGCAGCTGCTGTCCGCTGTCCCTGGAGCCGGTGACCGCTCGGCCGCCGATGAGGATGGTGCCGCGCGGCTGCGAGTAACGGGCCACGGCGTCACGGCGGTTGGCGGGGTTGTGATCGAGGGAGTGCTCCTCGATGACCTGGATTCTGGCCGCGTTGACCAGCAGGGCGAGCAGGAGGAGGAGACAGAAGGCGGCGGTCCGCCGGATATAGCGAGTCACCGTTGCTCCTTCGGCCGGTTGTGCCGGGTCACCGCGGGGCCCTCTCGATGGGTGTGCCGGGTCACCGCGGGTCCCTCATGATGGGTGTGGCGGGTCACCACTGGTTCCTCCAGGCGTTCCCGTTCTCCTCGGCCGGTGCGATGACACCCGGCTCCGCGTTCTCCGGGCGCGGGCTGCGGGCCGAGTCGCTCAGCCGGATGAGCAGCGCGACCATCACCCAGTTGGTGACGACGGACGAGCCGCCCTGGGCGAGGAAGGGCATTGCCATGCCGGTCAGCGGGATGAGCCCCGTCACCCCGCCCGCGATGACGAAGACCTGGAGGGCGAGGATCGCGGAGAGCCCGACGGCGAGCAGCCGGCCGAAGGGGTCGAGCAGGGCGAGGGCGGCGCGGAAGCCGCGGGCGACCAGCAGGGCGTACAGCAGGAAGAGGGCGGTCAGGCCGACCAGGCCCAGCTCCTCGCCCGCCGTGGCCAGGATGAAGTCGGACTTGGCGGCGAAACCGATCAGGATGGACCGGCCGAGACCGAGACCGGTGCCGAGCATTCCTCCGGCCGCGAAGGCGAAGAGGGACTGCGCGAGCTGGCCGGGTCCGCGGCCGGCGGCGATGGAGGCGTACGGGTCGAGCCAGTCCTGTACACGGCTGTGGACGTGCGGCTCCAGCGAACCGACGGCGAACGCCCCGAGCGCGGCGAGCAGCAGCCCGACGGCGATCCAGCCGGTGCGCCCGGTCGCGACGTAGAGCAGGATCACGAAGAGCCCGAAGAAGAGCAGCGAAGTCCCCAGATCCCGTTCGATGACGAGGACGAAGACACTGAGCAGCCAGATCGCCACGATCGGGCCCAGCACGCGGCCGGTGGGCAGTTGGAGCCGCCAGACCCTGCGGCCGGTGTAGGCGAGGGCGTTGCGGTTGGCGGCGAGATACGCGGCGAAGAAGACCGCCAGCAGGATCTTGGCGAACTCGCCGGGCTGAAAGGAGAGTCCGTCGATCCGGATCCAGATCTTGGCCCCGTTCACGGCGGGGAAGAAGATCGGCACGATCATCAGCACCAGCGCGGTGGCGACGGACAGATAGGCGTACCGCTGAAGCACCCGGTGGTCGACCAGGAACACGACGACGGCGATGAACAGCGCCACACCGAGCGTGGACCAGACCAGCTGGGTGGGCGCGGCCTTGTCGCCCGGAGTCTCCAGGTCGAGGCGGTAGATCAGAACCAGACCGAGGCCGTTGAGCAGCACCGCGATGGGCAGCAGCAGGGGATCCGCGTACGGAGCGCGCAGCCGGACGGCGATATGCGCGAGGAGGGCGAGCATGCCCAGACCGGCGCCGTATCCGGCCGCGTCGGGCGGTACGGCGTGGTTCCTGCCGAGGCCGACGCCGATGTAGCCGAAGACGGAGATGAGGACGGCGCAGACGAGGAGCGAGAGTTCGACACCCCGGCGCTTGGGGTGGCGAATCGCGGGTGGGGGAGCGTCCGCCGTCGTTGCGGTCATGCGTCGAAACGTAGCAAGGCGACGTGCCTTATGTCCGCTTATGTGGGGACGTAAGGCATGCCGGACTCCTCAGGCGGGCTTCCGGCTCGTTCTCGTTCCTGCTTCTTGGTGTCGCTGTCGCTGTCGCTGTGACTGTCGTTCAGCGCTGGTAGGGGTTCTGCTGCTGCGGCTGCCCGTACGGCTGACCGCCGCCCTGTCCGTAGCCCTGTCCGCTCGCCTGGCCGGTGCCCTGGGCCATGAGCTGGTCGGCCTGCTCCTTGGTCACCTGCCGCTCCGCGCCGCAGAACGTGCACTGGGTCGCGAATTTGGTGGAGAACGGGACCAGCGGCACGAAGAACAGCGTGAATTTGGTGACGCGCTTGCGGAGCGTGTGCGCCGACGGGTTGCCGCACTGGCCGCAGACCAGCGTCAGTATCGCCAGTTGGTAGAGGTAGCCCTTGGTGCCGAAGATGATCATGAGTGGGTTTCCTTAGGGTGGACCGGCGCGTGCGGAGGGAGCGCGCACTCAGGTACGCGGGTACGCGGGTACGCGGGTGCCCGCGTACTGAGGGAGAGTTTGCCGCACGCGGGTGAAGACTGGCGCGCGATACGGGACGGAATGGTCGGGGCCCGCCGGGGCGGGAGGTTGTGGCGGCCGAGGGCTCTTGCCCCCGTGGCCCGGGTGCTGTTCCCATGGTCGTGGGGGGGGTGGTGGGGCATGAGCCGATTACGCGTCACGCCGACGCGCGGACAGGGCCGGGACCGGCTGTACGTCAGCCTCAGGGACGGTACGACCGTCGCCTGGTACGACAAGGACACCGGCCGGGTGAGTGTGCTCTCCGGGGCGGGGCGCGACGAGGTGCTGTCCGCCCTGGCGCCGTATCTCACCGGTGAGGTGACCGTAGGGCCGCCGCGAGTGCCGACTCCGGCGGATCTCGACCGGCTCGCGCTCCACCCCGATGACGACCTGGCCCCGAACCGTCCGGGCGAGGCGCTCCACGCGGAACTGGCGGAACCGACGGAACTGACGGAACCGGACGCGCCGCGGGCCGCGGGCTCCGCCCGCCCCTCCAGGTCTTCTTCCTCGTCCCTCTCGTCCCTCTCAGCGCCCTTGTCCCCCTCGTCTCCGCTGTGGCGCCGATGGCATCAGGACCCCCGGCGGGCGGAACTGCTGGCTCAGGAGACCGTCGGTGACCGGCTCGACGGGCTGGAGGGCGCGGGCTGGCGGGTGCTGCACTCGATCCCGCTCCCCGGCGCCGCCCGTATCGACCATCTGGCGATCGGTCCCGCCGGAATCCTGGCCGTACGGACGCTCCCGGCCCGAAAACGCCGGGTCGGTGTCGACGACCCGCTGGTCCGCGTGGGGCGCGCCGCGCCCGCGCCCCATCTCCGCTGGGCCCGCCGCGCCGCGGAACGCGCCGCGCGCGCCCTGGCGGCCGAAGTGCGCCCCGTACTCGCGGTCGTCGAGCCAGGACGCCTGGACGTGCTGCCGGCGCCGGCGGACGTACGGATTCTGCGCGACACCGAGATCGCGGCTCTGGCGTCGGCCGGGGGCGTACTGAAACCGGCGGACATCGAGTCCCTGTACGCGACGGCGCGGGACCGTCACAGCTGGCTGCGCGTCTAGACGAGCAAGTCCGAGGTCCGAGACCCGAGGTCCGAGACCCGAGGTCCGAGACCCGAGGTCCGAGGTCCCGTCTGGCGCTTCCCGTCCGACGTATCCCGTCCGACGCGCCCCGCCCGGCTCAGGGCAGCGGCGCGGCGCTGTCGGGGTCGGTGAGCGGGCCGAGGAGGTCGCCGTACCGCTCCAGCCGCCCTTCGATGTCCCCCAGCCGGAAGACCAGCTGCCCGGCGTCCGTACAGCCCGCGACCTCCTCCCAGGTCAGGGGGGTGGAGACGGTCGGCTCCGCCCTGGCGCGCAGCGTGTAGGGCGCCGCGGTGGTCTTCGCGGCGGCGTTCTGGCTGTGGTCGACGAAGACCTTCCCGGGCCGCAGCGAGCGCCGCATCCGGTGCACGACCAGCTCCGGCATCGCCGCCTCCGCCTCGACGGCCAGCCCCTTCGCGTACGCCGAGACCTCGGCGGACGGGGCGCGCTCCAGCGGTACGAGGAGGTGCAGGCCCTTCGACCCCGAGGTCTTCACGTACGCCTCCAGCCCGTCCGTACCCAGCCGCTCGCGCAGCCAGAGCGCCACCGCACAGCACTCGACGGCGGTGGCGGGCGCCCCGGGGTCCAGATCGAGGATGAGCCTGTCGGCGCGCTCGGGCGCGTCGGCGCGCCACTGATGCGTGTGGAACTCCACGACCAGGTTTGCCGCCCACATCAGCGACGCCAGGTCCTCCACCACCACCTGTCGGCCGGTGTCGGCCGTCCTCCTGGGCACATCGGCGATCCGCACCCAGTCGGGCGTACCGGGTGGCGGGTTCTTGGTGAAGAAGAGCTGTCCGTCGGGCCCGTCCGGATAGCGGAGGAAGGAGACGGGGCGGTCGGCGAGATGGGCCAGCAGGGGGGCCGCCGCACGGGCGTAGTAGTGCAGGACCTCGCCCTTGGTGGTGCCGGTGGTGGTGTACAGGACCTTGTCCAGGTTGCTGAGCGCCAGGCGTCGCCCCTCCACCTCTGTGATCGGCGTCATACGATGAGAATCCCATATATTTCGTGCATCTCGGATGAAAGGGATTGAACGTGCGATCCATATGGAACGGCGCGATCTCCTTCGGGCTGGTCAGCATCCCGATCAAACTGGTCAACGCCACCGAGAACCACTCGATCTCCTTCCGGCAGATCCACAAGACGGACGGCGGCCGTATCCGCTACCGGAAGGTGTGCGAGCTGGACGGTGAGGAGGTCTCGACGCCGGAGATCGGCAAGGCGTACGAGGACGGGGAGGGGTCCATGATCCCGATCACCGATGACGATCTGGCCGCGCTGCCGCTGCCGACGGCGAAGACGATCGAGATCGTCGCGTTCGTACCGGCGGACTCGATCGATCCGCTCCAGATGGACACGGCGTACTACCTCTCCGCCGCCGGGGTGCCCGCTGCCAAGCCGTACACCCTGCTGCGTGAGGCGCTCAAGCGCAGCCGGAAGGTGGCCGTCGCCAAGTTCGCGCTGCGGGGGCGGGAGCGGCTCGGGATGCTGCGGGTGGTCGACGACGTGATCGCGATGCACGGTCTGCTCTGGCCGGACGAGATCCGCGCCCCGGAGGGCGTCGCGCCGGAGACGGACGTCACCGTACGGGAGGCCGAACTCGACCTGGCCGACGCACTGATGGACACCCTCGGCTCGGTCGACCTCGACTCGCTGCACGACGACTACCGCGAGGCGGTCGAGGAAATGATCGCCGCCAAGGCGGAAGGCGCGCCGGTGCCGGAACGGGAGCCGGCGGCGGGCGGGGGAGGGAAGGTCCTCGACCTGATGGCGGCGCTGGAGAACAGCGTGCGCGCGGCGAAGGAGGGCAGGGCGGAGGGCGACGAGGTGGCGGAGGTGACGCGGCTGCCGGCGAAGAAGACGGCGAAGAGGGCGCCGGCGAAGAAGGCGACGGAGGCGAAGAAGACCACGTCCAAGCCGGCGTCGAAGACCACGGCGAAGACGACGTCGAAGACCGCCGCGAGGACGGCCTCGAAGGCGACCTCGAAGACGGCGGCCAAGTCGGCGAAGAAGACCGCCGCGAAGACGGCCTCGAAGACAGCCACCGGCGCCCGGAAGCGCGCCTCGGCCTGAGGCGGTGTCTCCGGCGGCGCCCTCGCTCGGCTTCGCCCCGCGGTGCCCCCGGCAGCGCCCTCGCTCCGGATGGCGCACTGCTGGCACACTGCGTGAGTGGACCGAACGCTGCGCATCGTGCTGGCCGAGGACAGCGTGCTGCTCCGAGAAGGCCTGATCGCCCTGCTGGACCGCTTCGGCCACAAGGTCGCCGCGGCGGTGGGTGACGCGCCCGCCCTGCTGGCGGCGGTGGCGGAGCACACCCCGGACATCGTGGTCACCGACGTACGGATGCCCCCGGGCTTCCAGGACGAGGGCCTCCACGCGGCCGTCCGCCTCCGCGAGCGGCAGCCGTCCCTTCCCGTGCTCGTCCTCAGCCAGTACGTCCAGCGCGCCTACGCGGCCGAACTCCTCGACTCGGGCGACGGCTCCGGCGTCGGCTACCTCCTCAAGGACCGCGTGGGCCAGGTGGAGGACTTCGAGGCCGCCCTCCAGTCCGTGGCCTCCGGCGGCACGGTCGTCGACCCGGAAGTGGTCCGCCACCTGCTCCGCCGCCGCAGAGACCCCCTGGAACGCCTGACCCCCCGCGAACGCGAGGTCCTGGCCCTGGTCGCCGAGGGCAAATCCAACGCGGCGATCGCCCGCCAACTCGTCGTCTCCGAGGCGGCCGTGGGCAAACACATCGGCAGCATCCTCGCCAAACTGAACCTCCCCCCGGCGGACGACACCCACCGCCGAGTCCTGGCGGTCCTCACCTACCTCCGCGCCTGACCCACTCTCCCTTCCCCACCCCGCCCCACCCCGCCCCACCTCGCTCCGCCCCTGTCCCCGCCCCGCCCCACCGACCTGGAAATACCTGTTCACGGCCACCCCGCCGAAGCTGGTAGGGTTTCCTTCGTCGCCAAGCACCACGGCGATACGCCCCCGTAGCTCAGGGGATAGAGCAACGGCCTCCGGAGCCGTGTGCGCAGGTTCGAATCCTGCCGGGGGCACACTGTGTAAGTGTGCCCAAGACCCCGTCACCAGCGGAAACGCTGAGGCCGGGGTCTTCGCGTATGTGCGGCCGTATGCCGCTGAAGCCGGCCTTTGCCCTGTGATCACGCGTCAGCAGCGCGCTGGGCGTGGGACATTGCGGGAGATGTGCGGCGAGGCCGTTAGGGCGGTCGCAGAAAGCTCCGCACAGAGAGTCGTAGCCTGCATGGTGCCATCTTGGCTTGATGTGGCGCTATAGTGGCGCCACGATGGCGTTGTGGAGTTCGCCCCTACTCGCCCAGACTCCGGGACTGACTCGCGGTCGCGGAGGACGGCTGTTGGACGTGCCGGCGGAGGAGGTGCCGCTACGAACCAACATGAACATCTACGGTGTGCGCCGGCTGCCGGTCGCCTGGGACGAGGACTGGCTCTGCCCTCCCCGGGCCCTGCGAGGGCCCTGCGAGAGCCCTGCCAGGCAGGCTGCCTAGGCCGCCTTCCGGGTGAGGGGAGAACGTTTCGGCGGCTGCCGTTCGAGCGGCGGACCGCGTGACGCGGAAACGGCTGGGCCATGCTGACGGCGCTTTGCACCGATGCACCGATGCACCGATCGAGAAAGGGACCATCTATGCGCCGCATCACCACCGCGCTCCTCGGAGCCGTCGCACTGCTCGGGGTCGCGACCATCACCGCCCCGGCGGCCACCGCGCACAGCACCACCGCTACCCACAGCACGGCCACCGGCCACAGCACCGCCGGGGTCGCCAAGGGCAGCATCGATGATGACGGCCTCGGAGAGTTGGGCGACATCATCGGCGACCTCCTCGGCAACTAACCCCGCCTGAGCGGCCGGCCCTCCCAACCCGCCCGTCCGCACGCCAGCACGCCAGCACGCCTGTACGGCCGTACGCCCGAACGCCCGCCTGCCCGTAATCGCCTGACAGCGAGTCGCGGGCGGCGGGCGTTTTCGCAGGTCAGGTGAGTGGCACTGATCTGCCACGGGAGTGCCACTCCACTGCCACAGCCACCGCCGAGCATGAAGTCATCGGCAAAACGGCGACATGGACGGCAGGAGGGCAAATGAACAGTGACGGCTGGTACTTCGTCGCGCTTCCGGACTGCGCGGGAGGCGAGCGTGTGGTGGTGGAGGGAGGGGCCGTACGGGTCGCCGTCATCGGGGGATCCTCCGCCACGGAGAAGGGGCCGCGGGGGCGGCTGGGGCGGCCGGGGGGTGTCCGGCTCCTGGAGGAGCTGGGGCACTCCCTGGCCGGCAGCTTCCATCTGGTGGCCGCCGACGGCGAGCGGCTCCGGGTGCAGGGGTCCGCGAGCGGGCTGAGGCGGGTGTTCCACGCCGTGATCGACGGGGTGCGCGTGGTGTCCGACCGGGCGGATGTCCTGGCCGGGCTCGGCGGGTTCGCCCTCGATGACAGGCGCCCTCGCCGCGCTGGATGAACTCGCCGCGCTCTGCGGCGGTCTGCCGCTCGCCCTGCGCATCCTCGCCGAGCGGGCCGCGCGCCAGCCTGAGGTGAGCCTGCGGCGGTTGGTGACGGACATCCGCGGTGAGGAGCCGCTCAACGCGTTCCGGCTGAGCGAGGACGGCACCGACCTGGACAGCGTGCTCTCCTGGTTGCTCAAGGGGCTGACCGAAGCGGCGGCCCGGCTGTACGGAGTGCTCGCGGCGGGCGCGAGCGCGTGGACCCTCGCGGGCGCGGCCCCGGGTATGACTCCAGGCATGGCCCCGGGCGTGGCGGGGGAGGAGCGGATCGGTCCGGCGGACGCGGCGGCGTTGCTGGGCGTCTCCCGGGAGGAGGCGGTGTGCCTGCTCGATGAACTGGTACGGGTTCATTTGGTGGAGAGGCGCGGACCGGATCGGTTCGGGCCGCCGGTGGCCTGCTTGATGCGCCTCCCGCGAGTGCTCGCCGGCGCGTTGTCCGTACCGGCTCTGCCCGTCTCCGTTCCGGGTTCTGTTTCCGCACCCGGTCCTGTCGCGGTCCCCGCGTCTCTTTCCGTGTCTGTTCCCGTCCCTGTGCCCGTGCGCTGACGGCGGTGTCCGCGGCCGGGCGGATGGTCCCGCGCGCACCCCTGCCCACCCCCATGAGGCAGGTGTGCGCGCGGTCAACGGGACAGCTCCCCCACCACCCCGAAGCGCCAACACAGTGACCAAAGAAACGCTATCGCTGGAGCCCCTCGGCATGTGACGGTCAATCGACCGACAAACCGACGAGGCACAGCGACAGGCGGGGCACCGAGTGGCACATGAGCCGGACGATTCTCAGGCCCCGCCCGAACCCGCCGAGAGCACAGGACGCGCCGAGAGCACAGGATCCGCCGGGCGCGCGGGGCCTGCCGAGCGGGAGTTCGTACGGTTCGCGTATCGCTACGCGTACCGGATCCGGGCGGTGGTGGTCTGCTCCTGCGCGGTTCTGGCCGTACCGGCGATGCCCGCCGACCGTATGGCCGTCGCCTCGGCCATCTCCTGTGTCGTGCTCGGCTGGAGCGTTCTGCACTACCGGCTGGGGATGGCGGGGGCCCGCCCCGGGCCGTTGCTCGCCGCCGACATGGCGGTGCTGACCGGCCTCTGCCTCACCCAGGAACTGACGATTCCGGACAGCCAGTCGATGTACGGAAGCACCTGGCTGCTGGTGGTCGTCAGCATCGTGGCGGTCGGGTATCAGATGATGTACCCGGCGGGGCTCGCGCTGGCGATGGCGCTGCTGCTCGCCGTCGTGGATCTGGCCGGTGCCGTGCTCGACCGCCCCGACGGCTGGGACTACGCGGTGCCCAATGTCAGCTGGCTGCTGGTGCAGAGCCTCCTCGCCCAGGGGCTCTACCGGCTGGTGCTGCGCGCGAGCAGAGCCGCCGACGCCGTCGGTACGAAGGCGGCCGCCGCCCGGCGCCGGCACGAAGTGGCGCAGGCGCAGCGTTCGGCGGAGCGCGAGCATCTGGCGACCCTGCACGACACCGCGTGCGCCACGATGCTGATGGTCTCGGCCCACGGCCAGTCCCTCCGGCCGGAGATACTGCGCACCCAGGCGGCCAAGGACCTGCGGCGCCTGGCGCCGGAGCGGGCGACATCGGGAGAGACGGATGTGGCACAGGCACTGTTCGCGGAGACCGGCGACCACCCGCTCGTCGTACGCGCCGAGTTCGACGGCTCGCTCGGTCTCATCTGGCGCCCTGCCGTCGAGGCGCTGCGCGGCAGCGTCGGTGAGGCGCTGCGTAACGTCGCGCGCCACGCGGGTGTCAACTCCGCGAACGTGACGGCCAGCCGGGAGGGTGACACCGTCACGGTCGTCATCAGCGACGACGGCGCCGGATTCGAGGTGACGCGGGTGCCGCCGCACTGCCAGGGGCTGGCCCGCTCGGTAGTGGAGCGCATGGCCGCCGTAGGTGGCCGGGCGACGGTCGACTCGCGGCCGGGCCACGGCACCGCCGTACGGCTGGAGTGGCCGCATGTCTGACGCCCCTCGGCCTTCCGGTCCGCCCCATTCGGGGCCGTCCGATCCGCGAGCGTTCGACTCACGACCACCCCATTCGGGGCCGCTTGACTCGGGGCCGTCCGATTCGCCACCGTCCGATCCGCGACCGTCCGACCCCCTCGACGGCGAACCACCGCTGTCCGATCCGCTGACGGACCGTATCGCCGCCGGCATGCTCGGCGCGCTGCGGCTGGCAGGGCTTGTCATCCTCTCCGCCGTCCACTTCGGACTGGCGCTTCCCGCCCTGCTGTCCAACCTCGACGGATACCGGCACGCCTGGGTGCAGCTCGCCGCGTTCGGCCTGCTGACGCTCATCATCGTGGTCGACGCGCTCCTCGGCATGGCCGGGCGGCGCCGGCCGCGCCGCTGGGTCGCGGCCGGGCTGCTGTGCTCGCTCGCGACGGCCGTCGTCGCCACCAGCCAGCTCCCGGGCGATCACTTCCTCGCCACCCCGCACTGGACGTTCCTGGAGATCGGCTGGTTCGGTGTCCTGCTGCTCTTCGACGCGGGTCTGAACGCGACGCTGCTCTTCGTCGCGCTCCATGTCGTCGTGACGCTCGGGCAGTTGGTGCTCGCCGGGATCCCGTCCCGGCAGGCCGCGGCCGGTATGGCCGTCAGCGCCCTCGCCATCTGCGCGTTCCAGATCGCCGCCGCGGTGATGGCCAGGCTGCTGCGGGGGTGCGCGACCGCGGCCGGCGCCACGGCACGGGAGCAGGAGCGCGTACGTACCGAGGCGGCGGTCTCCGCCCAGGTCCACGCCGACCAGCGGTCGCGCTACCGCGATCTCGGCCGCTCGGTACTGCCGCTGCTGACCGGGCTGGCCGACGGAACGCTCGACCCCGGGGACGAGCGGGTACGCCGCCGATGCGCCTTCGAGGCCGCCCGGATGCGGCGTCTCTTCGCGGAACGGGACCACGCGTCGGACCCGTTGCTCCATGAACTACGGGCGGGTATCGGGGTGGCCGAACGCCACGGGGTGGATGTGCAGCTCGCCGTACGGGGCGCGTCCGCTCCGGTGCCCCGGCATCTGCGCCGCGCGCTGACCGAGCCCGTACTCGCCGCGCTCGCGACCGCCGAGCGCAGCGCGCGGGCGACCGTCGTACGCGGCGGCGGGCAGGTACGGGTCAGTGTGGTGACGGACGCGCCCGAGACGGACATCCCGGAACCGACCGAGCGCGGTATCCGCGTACGTACGGTGCACAGCGAGGGCCGGCTCCTCGTCGAGGCGTCGTACACGCTGCTCGCGCCGTCTCCGTCCGGCGGCGTCCGCACGCGCAACCTCGACGTTCCGAAGACCCAGAGACCTCAGAGCCCCCAGAAGCCCCAGAGCCCCCGGAGCCCCCGGAGCACCGCGAGCGATCAGACCGCCGAGACCCGGAACCCCTAGACCGCCGAGGTGGAGCACTGGAGCACCAGGACCCATCTGGACCGCTCAGAGTTCGTCCAGCGAGGTCAGCCCGTCCTGAATGGCCCTCGCGACCAGATTCGCCTTGGTCGTCGCGGGCCGCCCCGCGTTCGCGTACTTGATCCGTACCCGCTCCAGATACGTATTGACCGTACGTACGGAGATCCCGAGGCTCTCCCCGACCATCGCCTTCGACTCCGACTGGAACCACTCCAGCAGCACCTCCACCTCGCGCGGGGTCAGCGCGGGGCGGCCCTTTCTGACATCGCTGCCGAAAGCACCGGCGAGGGCGGGCGGCGTATAGGGCCGGCAGTCGGCCGCGGCCAGGGTGGCCGCCATGAGATGCCGCTCGCCCTCGGCCTTCGTCAGATAGGTGAACGCGCCCAGATCCAGACAGGTCAGCGCCGTCTCCTGGCTTTCCTGCATGGTGTAGACGATCACCTGGCGCTCCTGCGCGACCAGTTGCTTCAGCTCGGGGTACGCGGGCACCCCGTGCGAGAGCTGGAGGTCGAGCACCACCACATCGGCCGCCCGGCCCGGCCCGCTGGTCGCGACGGAGAGAGCGGGGCCCTTGGCCGTGACGGTGATCGGCCGTTCCGAGGCGGCGTACCAGGATTCGATCCCCGCGAGAACCACGGGATGGTCGTCGATCAGCGCCACGCTCACGGACTCGTTTTCCGGCATGCCCGTCATCTTCCCTCCACCGGCGACGCGCCGCCATGCCCTCGCCCCTCCCCGGGCCTCAGCGCACCGGAGCCCCCGGGCCCAGGGGGATACCGAGCAGCCACCAGACGAAGAACAGCGCCGTCCAGGCGACCAGCATCGCCATCGCCACCGGGAGCGTGCAGGAGACGAGCGTGCCGATGCCCGCGCTCTTCTTGCGGGTCTGGAGGAAACCGACCGTCAGCGTGAAGGTGGTGCTCATCGGCGTGATCGAGTTCGTACAGGAGTCGGCGATCCGGTAGAGCGCCATCGTCGTCGCCGGGTTGATGTGCAGCAGCATCAGCATCGGCACCAGGACCGGCGCGACCAGGGCCCACAGCGCCTGGCCGCTGGTGATGAGCAGGTTCATGCACGCGATGGCGATGATGAGGGCCGCGAAGAGGACGAGGGTCGGCGCGCCCAGGCCGCGGATGGCGTCCGCGCCGGTCACCGCGACCCATGTCCCGATGTTCGTCCACTTGAAGAGCGCCACGAACTGCGAGACGGCGAAGAAGATCACCAGCAGCGGCGCGATGGAGCGCAGCCCGTCCGCCATGAAGGCCGGCACGTCGTGGTTGGAGACGATCGCGCGGGTGAGCCTGCCGTACAGCACCCCGATGACGAGGAAGAACAGCGCGAGGAAGATCGCGATGTTGTCGAAGAGCGGGGATTCAATGATCCCGCCGTCCTCGGCCCGCAGCGGCGAGCCGCCGGGAACCGTGGCGAGGGCGACCAGGGCCCAGTAGCCCAGCGCGGCCCAGCCCGTCAGCCTCAGCGCGCGGATCTCGCGGGGGCCGGGCGCCGGGCGGGCGGTGCCGTCCGTCGCGGCCTCGGGGCCGTGAGCCGGCTCCTCGGGTTCGTCGGGCAGCAGGGTGTGCTCGCGCCGGGCCAGCACCCGTTCGACGACGAAGGTGATGACGAACGCGAGGACGAGCGCCGACACGGTCGTGAAGTACATGTTGTCCGTCGGACGCACGACCGCGTGCGGCGAGACCGTCTGCGCCGCCTCGGTCGCCATCGCCGCGAACGCCGCGTCGCCCGGCGCGATCAGCGGATTGGCGTCACCGGCCGCGTTGATGGAGACGAAGGCCACGATCATGCCGAGGAGCGGGGAGCGGCCCACCGTCCGGAAGGCGATCGCGCCGAGCGGTATCAGGATGATGTACGCCGAGTCGGACAGAAACTTCGACAGCGCGCCCGCGAGCGCCACGGCCAGCACCACGTACTTGCCGGGCACCCGGGCCAGGGACTTGCGCGCCAGCGTCTCGAAGAAACCCGCGCGCTCGGCGACGGCGACGCCCAGCATGACGATCGTGACGGTCCCGAGCGGACCGAAGGTCACGAAGTTCTCCTCGATCATCGAGAGGAACTCGCGGGACCCCGGCACGGAGAGCACCGTCTGTACGGCGACCCGCTTGCCGGTCCCCGGATCCGTGACCTGGAGCCCGCCCGACGCCATCGCCCAGCTCGCCACCGCCGTGACCGCGAAGAGGATCCAGAAGAGCCAGAAGGGGTGCGGCAACCGGTTTCCGGTGCGCTCGATCACGCCCAGGAATCTGATGAGTCTCGGCGGTACGGGGTCGACGGCTGTGGTGTCCACGGCTGCCATGGGTCCCTCCTTCTGCGGTGCGACTGCTGTGGATGGACGCCTCGCGTGCGGGGCGGCCGAGCCGGTGACGGTCTGTGGTGCGGTGACCTTACGAGCAGCCGGGAGAAGTCCGGCCAGGGTTACCTGGGGCGCGGTAATCGGGGCCCCGCGAGACCGCCGGGGCCGCAGTCTCGGCGGTATACCGCCGCGCCCTGTGCGGCGGTGCCCGGCCACGCGGCGCCCTCCGGTGCGCGTGGCTCACCTCGCACCACGGGAGTCCTCTTGTCCGCTGCCGCCCCCACGCCGCGGTCTCCGCGGTCTCCGCAGTCTCCGCGGTCTCCGCGGTCTCCGGCGTCGCCACAGCCGGCACCGTCTCCGCTGTCGCTCGCCTCGGAGATCTCCGCGCTGCGCCCGCGCATGGAGCGCGTCAGCCGCGCGATCCACGCCAGACCGGAGCTGAAGTTCGAAGAGGTCCACGCCCAGGAGGTGCTGACCGGCTGGCTCGCCGAGACCGGCTTCACGGTGACGACGGGGGCCGGCGGGATCGGTACGGCGTTCGTGGCGGCCCACGAGGGGAGCTCACCCGGACCGTACGTCGCCGTGCTCGTCGAGTACGACGCCCTGCCCGGCATCGGCCACGGCTGCGGCCACAACCTCATCGCGGCGGGCGGCGCGGCGGCTGCGATCGCCGCCGTACGCGCGCTCCCCGGCCACCCCGGGACCATCGCCGTGATCGGTACCCCGGGCGAGGAGATGGGCGGCGCGGGGAAGATCAAGCTGGCCGACGCGGGGGTCTTCGACGCGGTGGACGCGGCCGTGATGTTCCACCCGGCGGACCGCTCCCTGACCACCAGGCACGGCCTGGCGGCGGCGCATCTGCGGGTCGGTTTCAGCGGCGTCAGCGCGCACGCCGCCAAGTCCCCGTGGGAGGGCAGGAGCGCGCTGGCGGGCGCGCAGCTCTTCCTCAACGCGCTCGACGCCATGCGGCAGTTCATACCGCCCACCGCGCGGATCCACGGGATCATCACGGACGGCGGCCAGGCCCCGAATGTGGTCCCGGCCTACGCCGCGGTGGATCTGTATGTGCGGGACCGTACGGCGGCGTCCGCCGAGGCGCTGGTCGCCCGCGTCCACAAGGCGGCGTACGGGGCGGCCCTGGCCACCGAGACCGAGGCCGAGGTGTCCAAGACGGGCCCGATGTACGCCGACCGCCGGAACAACACCGTGCTCGCCGAACGCTTCGGCGAGACGGTACGGGCGCTCGGCCTGGACATCGTGCCGGGAGATCCGGCCACCCCCGCGGGCTCCTCCGACATCGGCAACCTCTCGCAGCTGCTGCCGGTCATCCATCCGTACGTACAGATCGCCGAGACGGGCACGCCGAGCCACTCGGAGGCGATGCGCGAGGCCGCGGCGACGGCGCACGCGCACGACCGTACGGCGATCGCGGCGACGGGACTTGCCCGGGTGGTGTGCGACCTCGTCGGCGACCCGGCGTTCCTGGCGGCGGCGCGGGCGGAGTTCGCGGGCGCGTCCGGGGGAGCGTGCGCGCGGTCCGTCCGTACGTAAACTCCCCGTATGTCGGTCGTCATCGTCCTGGAGGGGGCCGGGCCCGGCTCCTTCACGGTGGCGGTGTCCCCGCTCGCGGAACTCTCCGCCTGTCTGCACGCGCTGACCGAGTCCGCCCATCACCCGGAGCTGAGGGACTGGGGGCGCGCGGTCACCGCGAACGCGTCGGCGGAACTGCGCGCCGGGCTGCGCCGGTTCTCGCCGCTCTGGTCGGCGCTGCGCTGGCGCGGTTTCTATCCGGGGCTCGACGGTACGAGACCGGCAGGAGCCGGGACCGGAGTCGGCCTTGGCATCGGCGCGGGCCCCGGGGCCTTCGCGGGCCCCTCCGCGGGCCCCGGCCCCGGCGCAGGCCCCGGCGCAGGCCCCGGCGCAGGCCCCGGCGCAGGCCCCGGCGCAGGCCCCGGACTGGGCTCCGTCCTGGAGGAGCAGCTCCGTACCGTCGCGCGCCTGCCGATCGGCCGGTTCGCCGAACTGACCGCCTTCGCCTGCGTCAACGGCTACACCCGCTTCGACTTCTCCCGGCTGCTGCGCTCCGCCGATCAGCGGGCGGCGCTCGAACACGCCGCCACCGCGCTGTCCGCCGGACGGCGGGAGCTCGCCGCGCAACTGCTGCGCGACCCCGAGGCCTGCCGCGCCGACCTGCTCGGCTTCCTCGACCGCTGCCGGTCGGAGTTCTTCGCGGAGGTGTGGGCGGGGGCCGAGCCCGAACTCACCCGCTCCGCGCTCGCGGTACGCGGACGACTGGCGTCGGGCGCGGGACGGGCCGGAGGCAGTGGCAGTGGCAGCGCCAGCGAAAACAGTCGAACCGCCCATACGGCCCGCACCACGCGCGTCACCCGCGTCACCCGCGCCACGCGCACCACCGAAGACCTGGCAGAGGCCCTCGCGTCGCTCAGCCCCGACTCCTCCCGCCTCGGCGCCCCGCCGCGCGTCGTCTTCGACAAACTGCACCACTCGGTGATCACTCCGGCCCGCACCCCGGTTGTCCTCGTACCCACCCGCTTCAACGCACCGCATCTGGTGGTCAAGAACGAGCCCGGCCTGCCGCCCGTTCTGCACTACCCCATCGATGCCCCCGAGGTCGGCGTCACGCTCGCCCGCAGCCGGATGCTCGCGCTGACCGATCCGCACAGGGTCCGGCTGTGCCGGCTGATCGCCAGAGAGCCGATGACCACCCTGGACCTGGCGGCGAGACTCTCCATGACCCAGCCCCAGGTCTCCCGCCATCTGCGGGCGCTGCGCGATCTCGGCCTGGTCGGAGCGGAGCGCAGCGGCCGGTTCGTGCACTACCGTCTCGATCTCTCGGCGGTCGAACGCATCGGCCAGGACGTCGTCAGAGCGCTCCAGCACTGAGCCTGAGGAGGCATCCGGGTGGACGGTACGACGGGTGCGACCGGTGCGACCGGTGCGACCGGTACGGACGCTACGGACCGTACGAACCGCCGGCCGATGGATCTCACGGCGTACGAGGAACGGGCCAGGCGCGGCCCCTGCTTCGTCTGCGCGTTCCTCGCGGGGGACCCCGCGTTCCGGCACGAGACGGTGTACGAGGACGAGGACCACGTGGCCTTCCTCGACCGCTACCCCACCCTGCCGGGGAAGCTCCTGGTCGCGCCGAAGGCCCATGTCGAGCAGGTCGTCGGCGACCTGGACGAGACCGCGTACACCCGGCTCATGCTGTTCGTACGGACGGTCGCGCTGGCGATGGAGGACGTACTGGCGCCCGAGCGCACGTACCTGCTCTCGTTGGGGAGCGGGCAGGGCAACGCGCATCTGCACTGGCACATCGCCGGGCTGCCGCCGGGGGTGCCGTACGAACGGCAGCAATACCACGCGCTCATGGCCGAACACGGCGTACTGGCCACGCCTCCCGAGGAGAACGCGGCCCTGGCCGAGAGGTTGCGCCGGGCGGTGCGGGAAAGGCTGGGGCATGGACCTCGATGAACTCCAGCGCCGGGCCCTGCGCATCCACGACCTCTATGACGAACTGAACCTGCGGGAGCGCGGCCGGGTCTGGACGCGCGAGGAGTTCATGCTCGGCTTCGTCGGGGACGTCGGCGATCTGGCGAAGCTCGTCATGGCGGAGGAGGGCGCCCGCGAGGTGCCGGGCGGCGGACGCGCCGCTCTGGAACACGAACTGGCCGACTGCCTCTGGTCGGTGCTGATCCTGGCGCATCGGTACGACGTCGATCTGGACGCCGCGTTCCTGCGCACGATGGACGAACTCGACCGGTCGATCAGCGGCCGGCGGGTCGGCGGCCGGCCGGGAAGCGACGAGCCGGTCAGTGACCAGCCGGTCAGCGCGCCGGGAAGGCGCGACGACGGGCCAGGGTGACCGTGGTCAGGGCGCCGGCGATCAGGGGGAGTGCCGTCCAGGGCAGCGCGCCCGCGCCGGCTCCGGCGGACTCCAGGACCACCCCGCCCGCGAGCGAACCCGCCGCGATGCCCGCGTTGTAGACGGTGGTCTGCAGGGCGGTCGCGACATCCGCCCTGTCGGGGCCCGAGACATGGACCAGCGCCGTCTGGATCAGTGTGGGCGCCCCGCCGAACGCGACGCCCCACGCGGCGACCGAGGCCAGCAGGACCACGGGGTGCCGCCCGGCCAGGCCCAGCGCGAGCATCGCGGCCGCGATCAGGGCGAGCGCCCCGACGAGCGCCGGGCGCGGGTGGCGGTCGATCAGGACGCCCACCAGCCAGATCCCGCCGACCGTGGCGACGCCGAACACGAGCAGGACCACTCCGGTACGGCCGAAGCCCGCGCGCTCGGTGAACGGCGCCAGATACGTGTACATGGCCTGGTGCCCGAGCAGCAGGAGCAGCGTGGTGGCCAGCACCGCGGGGATGCCGGGCACGGCCGCGATCCGGCGCACCGGCACCCTGTCCGCGGCAGGCTCGCCCGGGAAGTCAGGGACATGCCGGTACACCCAGCCCACCAGGACCAGCGCCAGCACGGCCACCGTCGCGAAGGCCACGCGCCAGCCGAGGGCGGCGGCCAGGGCGGTGCCCGCCGGGATGCCCAGGGAGAGCGCGACGGTGATACCGGCCAGGACGACGGCGATGGCACGGCCCCGGTGTCCGGCCGGGGCCATCCGCGCGGCGTAACCGGCGAGCATCGCCCACAGCGTGCCGCCCATCGCCCCGGCCAGCAGCCGGGCCGCGAACGTCAGCGCGTATACGGACGAGAGCGCGGTGACGGCGTTGCAGAGCGCGAAACCGACGAGCGCGCCGACGAGCACCGGTCGGCGGCGCAGGCCGCGCAGCGCGGCGGTGAGCGGTATCGCGGCGAGGAACGAGGCGGCGGCGTAACCGGTCACCAGGAACCCGACCCGGCCCTCGGACACCTGGAGGCTCCGGCTCATGCCCGGCAGCAGCCCGGCGGGCAGCAGCTCGGTCAGCACGGCGGTGAACGCCGCCATGAACAGCGCCAGCAGCCCCCACAGGGGCAGCTTCGCCGCGGTACCGGAAACGGGCACAGCTGTGCCCTTCGAAGTCGACGCGGGGGACATGCGACCATCGTGAAACCTTCACATCAGTGTGAAGGCAAGTCATCGAGGCCGACCGCGAGAACGCGAGAACGCGGAGACGCGAGGATCAGGCGAGGCGCGCATGAAGATCGGTGAACTGTCCCGGCGCACCGGCGTCCCCACCCGGATGCTCCGCTACTACGAGGAACAGGAGCTGCTCCACCCCGAGCGCGCCGACAACGGCTACCGCTCCTACGACTCCTCGGCGGTCCACCGCGTCCAGCAGATCCGCGGACTGCTCGACTCGGGGCTCACCACCGAGATCATCCGCCGGATCCTGCCCTTCCTCAGCCGGCCCGATCAGATCCATCTCCACCCGGAATGCCTGACTCCGGAGACCGCGGGGCTGCTCCGCGACGAGGCCGAGCGCATTCATCAGCGCATCGAATGCCTGGCCCGCAACCGCGACGCCATCTACGCCTACCTCGCCGCGGTGCAGCCGTCCGCGGCAGCGGCCGACACCCCCGCCCCGGGCCCGGCCCCTGCCCGAGCCCCCACCCCCGCCCGAGCCCCCGCCTCGGCTACACCGCGTCGTTCGGACGGGACATCCGAAGCGCCAGCTCCCGCAGCAGATCCTCCGAGGTGATGTCCGTACGGCCGCTGTCGTGGACCTCGGCCAGTTGCGCGAAGACATACGTGAACGCGCCGATCAACTGCATCATCGGCGGCAGCGCGGCGGCGGTCACCGCGTGCGCCGCTTCGAGCGGGGTGGACTCCGGTGAGACCGTGAAGGACGGGAAGACCTCGGCCAGCAGCGATCCGATCTGCCCCTCGCCCGAGCCCCGCTCGCCGCTCTCCGCGCCGATGCCCCCGCCCGCCTGTCCGTTCCCGTGCCCGCCCGTGTGCCCGTCCGTCTCCCCGCCCGCGTCGCGGTTGGCGGTCCGGATCCACTCCGCGGACTGCGTGAGAATGCCGATGGCCCTGAGAACGACTTCGCTCTGCTCCATACCCCGAGCCTATGGGTCGCGCCGCGGTCCGTGGCCGGTCCACGGCTCCTCATGGCGCGGTCAAGACGTGGTCAAGGCGCGGGCGCCCGCTCGGGCGCCGTGTCCGCGTCCCCCGCGCGAGGTGGAAGTGGGCAAAACCCGGACGCGACACCGGGTTCGGACCTACCCTCAAGTGGTGTCGGGCGAGTCCGGCCGGGTGCTTGTTGTCGATGACAACAGGGTCATCAGGCAGTTGATCAGGGTCAATCTCGAACTAGAAGGGTTCGAGGTCGTGACCGCGGCCGATGGTGCCGAGTGCCTGGAAGTGGTCCACGACGTCATGCCCGACGCCATCACCCTCGATGTGGTGATGCCCCGCCTCGACGGTGTCCGTACGGCGCAGCGGCTGCGGGCCGACCCCCGCACCAGTGGTCTGCCGGTCGCGATCATCAGCGCCTGTACGCAGTACGAGGTGGAGTCCGGCATAGCCGCCGGAGTGGACGCCTTCCTCGCCAAGCCCTTCGAGCCGGCCGAGCTGGTCCGGCTCGTACGGCGGCTGACGCACCGGGAGGGCCCGCCGCCGGTGGACGGCAGACACGGTGCCGGGCGGGCCGGAAGCGCCCGCGGCTGACCGCATCGCGAAACCGGTTCGCGAAGAGGCCCCCCTCCTCCCATACGCTTGTCCCGTGACCCCCGCCGAGCTCTCCCGAACCGTACGGCGCGCCGTGTGCCGCGCGGTCGAGGACGACGCCCTCCCCGGGCCCGTGCCCGAACGGGTCACGATCGAACGGCCCCGGCCCGGCGGCCGGGGGGACTACGCCAGCAATATCGCGCTGCAGCTCGCGGGCCCGGCCGGGCGCCCGCCCCGAGAGGTGGCCGAGATCGTACGCGCGAACATCCTGCTCTCGGCGACCACCTCCCCGGCCACCTCCGTGACCACATCCCCGGCCACCTCCGAGTCCGGCTCCGCAGCCGCCTCCTCGACCGGCCCCTCGACCGGCGCGGCACCCCGCACAAGCCCCGGCATCGACCGCATCGAGATCACCGGCCCCGGCTTCCTGAACTTCACCCTGGCCCGCGACACCCGCGCCGAACTGGTCCGTACGATCCTGCGGGCGGGACCGCGCTACGGACACGGCGACGCGCTCGCCGGTACGGCCGTGACCTTCGCCCCCTCCGACGAGCCCCGGGCCGCGCTCTGGGCCGACACGGTCGTGGAGCTGCTCCGCAGCCAGGGCGCGGCGGCGGAGATCGTGCCCGGGGCCGGCGAGAGGCTGCGCCCGCTCCCCGCGCCCGCCGGCGACGACCCCTTCGCCCGGCTGGGCCCCGACGCGGCCCGCTGGGGGCTGCTGCGGCCCGCCGCCCACGACCGCCCGTACACCGGCGCCGAGTTGCTGGTCCAGCGCGAGAGCAACCCCCTCTTCCGGGTGCGCTACGCGTACGCCCGTACGCGCGCCCTCGCCCGCAACGCGGCGGAACTCGGCATCACCCCCGACCCGGCCCCGGCCTCCGACCCGGCGCCCGCCCCCGACCCGGCGCCCGCCCCCGCCCGCGGCGGCAACTCCGACGGCACCCCCGAGGCCACCGGTCACGACAGCGCCACCGCGCTCCTCCTCACCGCCCTCGGCGACCACCCCGCCGTCCTCGAAGCCGCCGCCCGGCTGCGCGCGCCCGACCGGCTCGCCCGCCATCTCGAACACACCGCGGACGCGTTCCTGCGCTTCCAGGAGACCTGCCGCCCGCTGCCCCTCGGCGACGAGAAACGCTCGGCCGCCCACCGCTCCCGGCTCGCGCTCGCCGACGCCGCCGGGGCCGTGCTGGCCGGCGGCCTGTCCCTGCTCGGCATCGATGCCCCCGCGTACCTCTGAAGAGACCCAAGAGAGCCAAGAACATGAGCCGTTCCGCACACCCCGCAGGCCCCCGTCACGCGGATGTCCTCCCCGAGGGGCACTACACCGCGCCCGCCGCCGACCTCAACGTCCTCGACGAGAAGGTCTGGTCGCGAACCGTCCGCAGGAACGAGGACGGGGTGGCGACCGTCGCGGGCATCGAAGTGACCCGGCTGGCCGAGGAGTTCGGCACCCCCGCGTACTTCCTCGACGAGGCGGACTTCCGTGCCCGCTGCCGCGCCTGGGCCGACGCCTTCGGCGAGGACGCCGACGTGTTCTACGCGGGCAAGGCGTTCCTCTCCCGGGCCGTCGTCCGCTGGCTCGACGAGGAGGGCCTCAACCTCGATGTCTGCTCGGGCGGTGAACTCGCCACCGCGCTCGCGGCCGGCATGCCCGCCGAGCGGATCGCCTTCCACGGCAACAACAAGTCCGTCCAGGAGATCGAGCGCGCCGTCTCCGCCGGTGTCGGCCGTATCGTCCTCGACTCCTTCCAGGAGATCGTGCAGGTCGCGCATGTCGCGCAGCGCCTCGGCAGGCGCCAGCCGGTCCAGATCCGGGTCACGGTCGGCGTCGAGGCGCACACACACGAGTTCATCGCCACCGCGCACGAGGACCAGAAGTTCGGGGTCGCCCTCGCCGGCGGCCAGGCCGCCGAGGCCGTCAGGCGGGCCCTCAAGCTCGACGGGCTCGAACTGATCGGCATCCACTCCCACATCGGCTCGCAGATCTTCGACATGGCCGGCTTCGAGGTCTCCGCCCGCCGCGTCGTCCAGCTCCTCGCCGACGTACGCGACGAGCACGGCGTGGAGCTGCCCGAGATCGATCTCGGCGGCGGCCTCGGCATCGCGTACACCTCCGAGGACGATCCGCGCGAGCCGCACGACATCGCGAAGGCCCTCAACGACATCGTCACCCGTGAGTGTGAGTCCGCCGGGCTGCGCACCCCGCGCATCTCCGTCGAGCCCGGACGCGCGATCGTGGGACCCACGGCCTTCACCCTGTACGAGGTCGGCACCATCAAGCCGCTCGAAGGGCTTCGTACGTATGTCAGTGTGGACGGTGGCATGTCCGACAACATCCGTACGGCCCTGTACGACGCCGAGTACAGCGTGGCGCTCGTCTCCCGCCGCTCCGACGCCGAGCCGATGCTGACACGCGTCGTCGGCAAGCACTGCGAGAGCGGCGACATCGTCGTACGGGACGCGTTCCTGCCCGCCGACCTGGCGCCCGGTGACCTGATCGCCGTCCCCGCCACCGGCGCGTACTGCCGCTCGATGGCGAGCAATTACAACCACGCGCTCCGGCCGCCCGTCGTCGCCGTCAGGGACGGTGAGGCCCGGGTGATCGTCCGGCGTGAGACGGAGGAAGATCTTCTGCGTCTCGATGTCGGCCACTGAAATACATGTCTCGCAATCTGGACGAGGCACAGAAACCCCCGTCCGGTGAGTGAGACTGGTTCGGATTCCTGCTTCAAACAGCTGTGATGGATGAAAGGCGTAGGTCGGATGATGCGTACGCGTCCGCTGAAGGTGGCGCTGCTGGGCTGTGGTGTGGTCGGCTCAGAGGTGGCGCGCATCATGACGACGCACGCCGACGACCTCGAAGCGCGGATCGGCGCCCCGGTCGAGCTGACCGGGGTGGCCGTCCGGCGCCCCTCCAAGGTGCGTGCGGGCATCGACCCCGCACTGATCACCACCGACGCGACCGCGCTGGTCAAGCGCGGTGACATAGATGTGGTGGTCGAGGTCATCGGCGGGATCGAGCCCGCCCGTACGCTCATCACCACCGCGTTCGAGCACGGCGCCTCCGTCGTCTCCGCCAACAAGGCGCTGCTGGCCGAGGACGGCGCGACGCTCTACGCGGCGGCCGAGCGCCACGGCCGGGATCTGTACTTCGAGGCGGCCGTCGCCGGAGCCATCCCGCTGATCAGGCCGCTGCGCGAGTCCCTCGCCGGGGACAAGGTGAACCGGGTCCTCGGCATCGTCAACGGCACCACCAACTTCATCCTCGACCGGATGGACACCGCGGGCGCCGGCTACTCCGAGGCGCTCGACGAGGCCACCGCCCTCGGCTACGCGGAAGCCGATCCGACCGCGGACGTCGAGGGCTTCGACGCCGCCGCCAAGGCCGCGATCCTCGCCGGGATCGCCTTCCACACCCGGGTACGCCTCGACGATGTGCACCGCGAGGGCATCACGGAGGTCACCTCCGCCGATCTCGCCTCGGCGACACGGATGGGCTGCACCGTCAAACTCCTCGCCATCTGCGAGCGCGCCGCCGACGGCCAGTCCGTCACCGCGCGGGTCCACCCGGCGATGATCCCGCTCAGCCATCCGCTCGCCTCTGTGCGCGAGGCGTACAACGCCGTCTTCGTCGAGGCCGAGGCGGCCGGACAGCTGATGTTCTACGGCCCCGGCGCGGGCGGCTCCCCGACGGCCTCCGCCGTGCTCGGCGATCTCGTCGCCGTCTGCCGCAACAAGCTCAACGAGGCCACGGGCCCCGGCGAGTCGGCGTACACGCAGCTGCCCGTGAGCCCCATGGGCGAGGTCGTGACGCGCTACCACATCAGCCTCGACGTGGCCGACAAACCGGGTGTACTCGCCCAGGTCGCGACGGTCTTCGCCGAGCATGGCGTATCGATCGATACCGTACGTCAGAAAGGCCGACAGGACGGCGGCGGCGAGGCCGCCCTCGTCGTCGTCACCCACCGCGCGCCAGACGCCGCCCTCTCCGGGACCGTCGAAGCGCTGCGCAAGCTCGACACCGTGCGCGGTGTCGCCAGCATCATGCGTGTTGAAGGGGAGTAAGGGACCCATGACCAGCATCGGCACCCGCCAGGGCACCCACCAGTGGCGCGGCATCATCGAGGAGTACCGGGACCGCCTCCCGGTGACGGAGAAGACGCGGGTTGTCACCCTTCGTGAGGGTGGTACGCCGCTCGTCCCCGCCCAGGTGCTGTCCGAGCGCACGGGGTGTGAGGTTCATCTCAAGGTCGAGGGCGCCAACCCCACCGGATCCTTCAAGGACCGTGGCATGACCATGGCCATCACCCGGGCCAAGGAGGAGGGCGCCCAGGCGGTCATCTGCGCCTCCACCGGCAACACCTCGGCCTCGGCCGCCGCCTACGCGGTACGCGCCGGAATGGTCTGCGCCGTGCTCGTGCCCCAGGGGAAGATCGCGCTGGGCAAGATGGGCCAGGCGCTGGTCCACGGCGCGCGCATCCTCCAGGTCGAGGGCAACTTCGACGACTGCCTGACGCTGGCACGCTCGCTGTCCGACAACTTCCCGGTGGCGCTGGTCAATTCGGTCAATCCGGTCCGTATCGAGGGCCAGAAGACCGCCGCCTTCGAAATCGTGGACGCGCTGGGCGACGCCCCCGACATTCATGTGCTGCCCGTCGGGAACGCCGGCAACATCACGGCGTACTGGAAGGGATACACCCAGTACGCCGCGGACGGCCCGGCCGCGAAGACCCCCCGTATGTGGGGTTATCAGGCGTCCGGTTCCGCGCCGATCGTGCGCGGCGAGATCGTCAAGGACCCGCACACCGTCGCCACCGCGATCCGGATCGGCAACCCCGCGTCCTGGCAGTACGCGCTGGCGGCCCGTGACGAGTCCGGCGGCTTCATCGACGAGGTGACGGACCGGCAGATCCTGGCCGCCTACCGGCTGTTGGCCTCCCAGGAGGGCGTTTTCGTCGAGCCCGCCTCGGCCGCCTCGGTCGCCGGTCTGCTCAAGGCCGCGGAGGAGGGCAAGGTCGACCCCGGCCAGCGCATCGTCTGCACCGTCACCGGAAACGGCCTCAAGGACCCGGACTGGGCGGTCGCGGGAGCACCCCAGCCGGTCACCGTGCCGGTCGACGCCGTCGCGGCGGCGCAGCGCCTGGGCCTGGCATAACAGCGCGGCATAGGCGCCCGGCACGGTATCGGTCCGGGGAGCCGGCCCCGGCGTCGGCGCACAGGAGCCATGCGACACGCATCGTGCGCCTCCTGTGCGCCCTATGTCGCCATGGAACCTTCCTTCGATAGGCTGTACCCAACCCGCCCCGCCGCATATGCCGCGGTGTTGCCCCTGTGGCCCTCGGGTGTTCCGTATGTCCTCGAACGTCTCGCAGCCGCCTCTGTCTCGCAGCCGAATCCCGCAGTCCCGCAAGTCACCACCCCTGTAGTCCCGTAGTCCCGCAGTCACAAGGAGAGTCGTCAGAGCGATGGCCGGTCCCGCGTTCCGCGCCGCCGCCGTACGGGTGCGCACCCCCGCCACCAGCGCCAATCTCGGTCCGGGCTTCGACGCCTTCGGCCTGTCGCTGGGGCTCTACGACGACGTGGTCGTCCGCGTCGCCGACTCCGGCCTGCATGTCGACATCGCGGGTGAGGGCGCCGAGACGCTTCCCCGTGACGAAACTCATCTGCTCGTACGGTCCCTGCGCACGGCCTTCGAACTGCTCGGCGGGCAGCCGCGCGGCCTGGAGGTCGTCTGCGCCAACCGCATCCCGCACGGCCGCGGCCTGGGCTCCTCGTCCGCCGCGATCTGCGCCGGGATCGTGGCCGCCCGCGCGGTGACCATAGGCGGCGACGCCCGGCTCGACGACGCGGCACTGCTCGAACTGGCCACCGAGATCGAGGGGCATCCCGACAATGTCGCCGCCTGTCTGCTCGGCGGATTCACGGTGGCCTGGATGGACGGCGGAGCGGCGCGCGCCATCAGGATGAAGCCCGCCGATTCCATCGTTCCGGTGGTTTTCGTACCCGGCAGCCCGGTTCTCACCGAGACCGCGCGCGGCCTGCTGCCGCGCACCGTCCCCCATGTGGACGCGGCGGTCAACGCCGGTCGCGCGGCCCTGCTCGTCGAGGCGCTGACCAGGCGCCCCGAGCTGCTGCTGCCGGCCACCGAGGACCGGCTCCACCAGGATTACCGGACCCCGGCGATGCCGCAGAGCGTCGCGCTTGTCAACCGGCTGCGCGCGGACGGCGTCCCAGCGGTTGTCTCCGGCGCGGGCCCCACGGTCCTCGCGCTGGTCGAGGACGGTGCGGCCGACAAGGTCGCACGGCTGGCGGGCGAGGGATGGGCGGCCAATCGGCTCTCCCTCGACGCCGCGGGGACGAGCGTTCTGCCGCTCGGCTCGTAGCCACAGGAGATTGCCGGTGAGTGAGAGGGGGAATGTTTGTTGGAGCCGGTAGTGTTAACCTCAAGTCTGCTACCGACGTCTTTGAGGCGCGGTGCTTCGTGTCCCGCTTCGGGACCACCCTTCTTCCGGGAGCCTCCCCAACTGCCTGAGCAGCCTGCCTGAGCAGTTTTGAGCACGCACCGGAACCGGCACGACACCCCCCGTTTTTCCCAGCGGTGGGCCGAGCAGGGGGACCTCGGGCCGGACCCATTGCACGTACGCACGTTTGCAGATCTCTCCGCCATACCCGGCGGGACCACCGCCCCGGCACGGTCCACAAGACAGGACCGCAGTCGGACAGCACAACCGGTCGCCGAGCCAGAAGGCCGACGTCCGCTCCAGGGAAGGACCCTTCGTGAGCGACACCACCGATCTGATGGGCGTGACTGCCGACAGCACTGTCGACACGACCGCGCCCGCCGAAGGTGCTGCCACTGGCACCACCGCACGGCGCCGCCGCTCCGGCACCGGCCTCGAGGGCATGGTCCTGGCCGAGCTGCAGCAGGTCGCGTCAGGCCTCGGCATCAGGGGCACCGCGCGGATGCGCAAGAGCCAGCTGATCGAGGTCATCAAGGAGGCGCAGGCCGGGGGCTCGTCCGCCGCCAAGAGCGCCGACTCCGGCAGCGCGGACGCCGAGACCAAGCCGAAGCGGCGCGCGACCTCCAAGGCCCGTACGGGCGAGGCCGCCGAGGAGAAGTCCGGCAAGGCAGACAAGGCCGTGGCCCAGCAGCAGATCGACATCCCCGGTCAGCCCGCCAGTGACGACCAGCCCGCGGGCGAGCGCCGCCGTCGCAGGGCCACCGCGCAGGCGGGAAGCCCCGAGACCAGCACGGACGCCAGGGCCGAGGCCCCGGCCGACGTGAAGGTCGAGGCCCAGCCCGACGCCAAGGCCGAGGCGGCCGTCTCCGCGTCCGCCGGCGGCTCGGCGCAGGCCGAGGCCGACGGCCGGCGCGGCGAGCGCCAGGACCGCGGCCAGCGAGGCGACCGTGACCGCGGCGAGCGCGGCGACCGCCGTGACCGCCAGCGCGACCGGCGGGGCAAGGGCGACGACCAGCAGGGCGGCCAGGGCGGTCAGCAGCAGGGCGGCGGGCGCCAGCAGCGCGACAACCGCGGCGGCGGCCAGGGCCAGAGCCAGGGCGGCGGCCAGAACACCGGCCCGCAGGACGACTTCGACGACGAGGCGGGCGGCCGTCGCGGCCGTCGCGGGCGCTACCGCGACCGCCGTGGCCGCCGTGGGCGCGACGAGTTCGGGCCCGGCGAGCCGCAGGTCGCCGACGACGATGTGCTGATCCCCGTCGCGGGCATCCTCGACATCCTCGACAACTACGCGTTCATCAGGACCTCCGGCTACCTGCCCGGTCCGAACGACGTGTACGTCTCGCTCGCCCAGGTCCGCAAGAACGGCCTGCGCAAGGGCGACCACGTCACCGGCGCGGTGCGCCAGCCGAAGGAAGGCGAGCGCCGCGAGAAGTTCAACGCGCTGGTCCGCCTCGACTCCGTCAACGGCATGGCGCCCGAAACCGGCCGTGGCCGACCGGAGTTCCAGAAGCTGACGCCGCTCTACCCGCAGGACCGGCTCCGGCTGGAGACCGACCCGGGTGTGCTGACGACGCGGATCATCGACCTGGTCGCCCCCATCGGCAAGGGCCAGCGCGGTCTGATCGTGGCCCCGCCGAAGACCGGTAAGACCATGATCCTCCAGGCCATCGCCAACGCGATCACGGTCAACAGCCCCGAGTGCCATCTGATGGTCGTCCTCGTCGACGAGCGCCCTGAAGAGGTCACCGACATGCAGCGCTCGGTCAAGGGCGAGGTCATCTCCTCGACCTTCGACCGCCCGGCCGAGGACCACACCACCGTCGCCGAGCTGGCCATCGAGCGCGCCAAGCGTCTCGTCGAGCTGGGTCACGACGTGGTCGTCCTGCTGGACTCCATCACCCGTCTGGGCCGTGCGTACAACCTCGCGGCTCCCGCCTCCGGACGCATCCTGTCCGGTGGTGTCGACTCGACCGCGCTCTACCCGCCGAAGCGCTTCTTCGGCGCGGCGCGCAACATCGAGGACGGCGGCTCGCTGACCATCCTGGCCACCGCGCTGGTCGAGACCGGCTCGCGCATGGACGAGGTGATCTTCGAGGAGTTCAAGGGCACCGGCAACATGGAGCTCAAGCTCGACCGGAAGCTCTCCGACAAGCGCATCTTCCCGGCGGTGGACGTGGACGCGTCCAGCACGCGTAAGGAAGAGATCCTGCTCGGCAGCGACGAGCTGGCCGTCGTCTGGAAGCTGCGCCGGGTGCTGCACGCCCTCGACCAGCAGCAGGCGATCGAGCTGCTGCTGGACAAGATGAAGCAGACGAAGTCGAACGCGGAGTTCCTGCTCCAGATCCAGAAGACGACGCCGGGCCCCGGAAACGGCAACGGCAACGACTGACGGGTAACTATGGGCCAGTAATGACCGACCGGGCTGAACCGGCCTGACCAGGTCGGATGGACACAGAAACCGCCCCCTCGCTCCGGCGAGGGGGCGGTTTTCCGTCTCCGGGCCCGCCGCTTTCCGGTGACGGCCGCCCGGAGACCTTCGCCACACCCCCCTGGACCGGCCCTGAACCGCCCGTGGGCGGCTCCGTACGCCGAAGACACAGGTGACCACGGGCGACGCCACCCGGTCGGCGCAGCGCCCCGGCAGGCGCCGCCGCCCGTTCCGCCGGGACGGCCACAGCATGCTGTGCAACCCTTCTTGGTGCTTCACTGTCTGTACAAGTGGCGACGAAACGTCCCACATCGCACGGCGGGAGGTAACGGAACCGGCACGACGGACAGAGGGAGATCATGACCGACCGGAGCGACAGCCGAATACGCGGCGGCGGCAAGCGCCGCAAGACCTCGGGCAAGCGCCGGCGCACGACCGCCATCGTGGCGTGGTCGGCGGCGGGGCTGGTCCTCCTCGGCGGATCCGGGCTCGGTTACGTCTACTACAAGCTCAACGGCAACCTCCTGGGCGTCGACATCAACGCCCAGCTCGGCGGCGACCGCCCGGCCAACGCCGACAACGGCTCCGAGGACATCCTCGTCCTCGGCTCGGACTCCCGGTCCGGCGCGAACGCCGCGTACGGCACGGACGGCGGCGGCGCCCGCTCCGACACCGCGATGATCGTCCACGTCTACAAGGGCCACAAGACGGCCAGCGTCGTCTCCGTACCGCGGGACACCCTGATCGACCGCCCCGAGTGCACCGACTCCAGGGGCGCCGCCGTGCCCGCCGCGCCGATGGCCATGTTCAACACGGCGTACGAGGTCGGCGGCCCCGCCTGCGCCGTGAAGACCGTCGAGAAGATGTCCGGCATCCGCATGGACCACTACATCGAGGTCGACTTCACCGGCTTCAAGAAGCTCGTCGACCAGCTCGGCGGCGTGAAGATCACCACCACGCGGGCCATCGACGACCCCAAGAGCCATCTGAAGCTGGCACCCGGCACCCACACCCTCGACGGTGAGCAGTCCCTCGGTCTCGTACGGACCCGCCACAGCGTCGGCGACGGCAGCGACCTGGGGCGGATAGAGCTCCAGCAGGCGTTCATCAAGGCGCTGATCGAGCAGGTCAAGAGCATCGGCGTGTTCAGCAACCCGAAGAAGCTCTACGACCTCGCCGACACCGCCACCCGCGCGATCACCCCCGACACCCAGCTCGACTCGGTCGACAAGCTGATCGGATTCGCCGACGGGCTCAAGGACCTCGGGGCCAAGGACGTCAAGATGATCACGCTCCCGGTCCAGTACGACCCCGCCGACCCGAACCGCGTCCTGCCCCTCCAGGCCCCCTCCCGGCAGGTCTGGACGGCGCTCAGGCAGGACAAGCCCATCCCCGCCTCCGCGACCAAGGACTCCGCGGGCGACCAGGGCGACGCGAACGGCGTGGTCAGGAGCGGCTGACCGGTCCCGCCCCGGGCGATCGGCACCGGCTTTCCACAGGTGCCCGGCGGAATCCGGAATACTTTCCGCCGTACCCCCGTTTTGGGAGATACGGCCGGTCCTGGCAGACTGGTACGTCGGTCCCGGTTCACGCACGCGCACTCCGCACGTGCGACCCGGCGCCCTCCCCGCCTCCGCGCGGGGATGTTCCCTAGGAGAACCCCTTGAAGCGCGACATCCACCCCGCGTACGTCGAGACCCAGGTCAGCTGCACCTGCGGTGCGTCGTTCACCACCCGGAGCACCATCGAGTCCGGCACCATCCGTGCCGACCTCTGCTCCGAGTGCCACCCGTTCTACACGGGCAAGCAGAAGATCCTCGACACCGGTGGCCGCGTGGCCCGCTTCGAGGCCCGCTTCGGCAAGGCCGCCGCCTCCGCCAAGAAGTAGCGAGCAACCCGCGCCGGTCCTCGGCGCCCCGTATCCGGGGCGCCGAGACCGGCGCTTTGGCGTCCCGAAGCACCTTACGTACGAACCAGGAGCCCCCGATGTTCGAGGCGGTCGAGGAACTGATCGGCGAGCACGCCGATCTGGAGAAGAAGCTCGCCGACCCGTCGGTCCACGCGGACCAGGGACACGCGCGCAAGCTCAACAAGCGTTACGCCGAGCTCACCCCGATCATCGGCACGTACCGCTCCTGGAAGCAGACCGGCGAGGACATCGTGACCGCCCGCGAGTTCGCGGCCGACGATCCCGATTTCGCCGCCGAGGTCAAGGAACTGGAGAAGCAGCGCGAAGAGCTGACCGAGAAGCTCCGCCTGCTGCTCGTACCGCGCGACCCCAGCGACGACAAGGACGTCATCCTTGAGGTCAAGGCCGGCGCGGGCGGCGACGAATCCGCGCTCTTCGCCGGTGACCTGCTGCGCATGTATCTGCGGTACGCGGAGCGCGTCGGCTGGAAGACCGAGATCATCGACGCCACCGAATCCGAGCTGGGCGGCTACAAGGACGTCCAGGTCGCGGTGAAGACCAAGGGCGGCAACGGCGCCACCGAGCCGGGACAGGGCGTCTGGGCGCGGCTGAAGTACGAGGGCGGGGTGCACCGCGTCCAGCGCGTGCCGTCCACCGAGTCGCAGGGCCGTATCCACACCTCCGCCGCCGGTGTGCTCGTCACGCCCGAGGCCGAGGAGGTCGACGTCGAGATCCACGCGAACGATCTGCGGATCGACGTCTACCGCTCCTCGGGCCCCGGCGGCCAGTCCGTCAACACCACCGACTCCGCCGTACGCATCACCCATCTGCCGACCGGAGTCGTCGCCTCCTGCCAGAACGAGAAGAGCCAGCTCCAGAACAAGGAGCAGGCACTGCGTATCCTTCGCTCGCGGCTTCTCGCGGCCGCGCAGGAGGAGGCGGAGAAGAACGCGGCCGACGCCCGGCGCAGCCAGGTGCGGACGGTCGACAGGTCCGAGAAGATCCGGACATACAACTTCCCGGAAAACCGGATCTCCGACCACCGCGTCGGGTTCAAGGCGTACAACTTGGACCAGGTGCTCGACGGAGAGCTGGACGCCGTCATCCAGGCCTGTGTCGACGCCGACTCCGCAGCGAAGCTCGCCGCCGCCCAGTAACCACTCTCGCAGTCCGGAGGAACCAGCGTGCAGCCACTTCCCGGTGGGCACAGCGACCCTCAGCGGCTCCGTCGCGGGCCCGCCGGCCGCGGCAGCCTGCTGCTCGCCGAGGTGGCGCAGGCCACCCAGCGGCTGGCGGACGCGGGCGTCCCCTCGCCGCGCTTCGACGCGGAGGAGCTCGCCGCGTATGTGCACGGCGTCAAGCGGGGAGAGCTGCACCACGTCAAGGACGCGGACTTCGACGCACGCTACTGGGAGGCCGTCGCCCGCCGTGAGGCCCGCGAGCCGCTCCAGCACATCACCGGACGCGCCTTCTTCCGCTATCTGGAACTCCAGGTGGGCCCCGGCGTGTTCGTGCCGCGCCCGGAGACCGAATCGGTCGTCGGCTGGGCGATAGACGCCGTACGCGCCATGGACGTCGTCGAGCCGCTGATCGTCGACCTGTGCTCGGGCTCCGGCGCGATCGCGCTCGCCATGGCGCAGGAGGTGCCGCGCTCGCGCGTACACGCCGTGGAACTGTCCGAGCAGGCCCTCACCTGGACGCGGAAGAACGCGGAGGGGTCCAGGGTCACCGTCCACCGGGGAGACGCTCTGAGCGCCCTTCCCGAGTTCGACGGCCAGGTCGACCTGGTCATCTCCAACCCGCCGTACATCCCGCTGACCGAATGGGAGTACGTCGCCCCCGAGGCCCGTGACCACGATCCGGAGATGGCCCTCTTCTCCGGCGAGGACGGCCTCGACACGATCCGCGGCATCGAACGCACCGCGCACCGGCTGCTGCGGCCGGGCGGTCTGGTCGTCGTCGAACACGCGGACACCCAGGGCGGCCAGGTGCCGTGGATCTTCAGCGAGGAATCCGGCTGGGCCGACGCCGCCGACCACCCCGATCTGAACAAGCGACCGCGCTTCGCGACAGCCCGCAAGGCCATGCCGTGACAGCGCCGGCCGCACCGAGAGCCGCACGGGCGGCCGTCCCGGCAGCGAACCGGGCAGCACACCACTGGTCACCACACCACCGGGCATCACACCACAGGAGGGCCGGCTAAATGGCACGGCGATACGACTGCAACGACGCGACCGACCGTACGACGGGTCTGCGCGAGGCCGCGTCGGCCGTCCGCCGTGGTGAGCTGGTCGTGCTGCCCACCGACACCGTCTACGGGATCGGTGCGGACGCCTTCAGCTCCGAGGCCGTCGTCGACCTGCTGGAGGCCAAGGGGCGCGGCCGCAATATGCCCACCCCTGTCCTGATCGGCTCCCCGAACACCCTGCACGGCCTCGTCACCGACTTCTCCGAGCAGGCCTGGGAACTGGTCGACGCGTTCTGGCCCGGCGCCCTCACGCTCGTCGCCAAGCACCAGCCGTCCCTCCAGTGGGACCTCGGGGACACCCGCGGCACCGTCGCCATCCGGATGCCGCTCCACCCCGTCGCCATCGAACTGCTCACCGAGGTCGGCCCGATGGCCGTCTCCAGCGCCAACCTCACGGGACACCCGGCCCCCGAGGACTGCGACGCCGCCCAGGAGATGCTCGGGGACGCCGTCTCCGTCTACCTCGACGGCGGCCCGACGCCCGGCAACGTCCCCTCCTCCATCGTCGACGTCACCGGCAAGGTCCCGGTGCTGCTGCGGGCCGGCGCCCTCGACGCGGAGGAGCTCCGCAAGGTGGTACCCGACCTTGAGGTGGCCAATTGACCGCCCCTGAGGGGCGTGGCATAGCGGAGACCGCATTCACCGGCAACACCTTCCGCATCCTCCACGTCAGCACCGGCAACGTCTGCCGCTCGCCGATCACCGAGCGGCTGAACCGGCATGCCCTGACCGTCCGCCTCGGCGAACGGCTCACCGGCGGCCTGATCGTGGAGAGCGCGGGCACCTGGGGGCACGAAGGCGCCGCCATGGAGGCCAACGCCGAAGCCGTACTGGCCGACTTCGGCGCGGACGCCTCCGGTTTCGTCGGCCGCGAACTGCTCGACGAACACGTCATCCGCGCCGACCTGGTCCTCACCGCGACCCGCGACCACCGCGCCCAGGTGATCTCCATGGGGCACTCCGCGGGGCTGCGCACCTTCACGCTCAAGGAGTTCACCCGGCTGGTGCGCGCCATAGACCCGGCGACCCTGCCCGACCCCCTCGACGAGGGGGTCGTCGAGCGCGCCCGCGCGCTGGTCCGCGCTGCGGCCGCGCTGCGCGGCTGGCTGCTGGCGCCCACGGCGGAGGCGGACGAGGTCTACGACCCGTACGGCGCGCCCATCACGTTCTTCCGCTCGATCGGCGAGGAGATCCACCAGGCGCTGGACCCGGTCGTGACGGCCCTGACGGGAGTACCGGCGCGGCCGCCTCTTTTTTGAGGGCTCGGTTCGCCTCCGGTCGTGGGCCGGGGTGCACAAGACAGACGTGAGCGCCTACGTTCGCGCAACCGCCGCGCGGCCTCTTTTTTGAGGGCTCGGTTCGCCTCCGGGGCGCCTTGAGCCAACGTCGACGGTCGACCGTGCTCGATTCGCTCGTTCCTCACGAACCTCCGCGCGCTCTCCCTTACGACGTCGGCGCGCCCCTTCGGCTCACTCGCCGCCGGAAAGACGGCGCCCGGAACGGATCGGCGCCCGGGGCAGCCGCGTCGCCCGTCGCGCATCGGCGTCCCCACCGGCCTACATTGGAAGGCACGCACCCCCTCCGAGGTCCGGAGTCCGCCATGCCCGTCGTCACCGCCCCCCACACGACAGCGCCGGACGTCCTGCGGCGGCAGGACCCCGAGATGGCCGAGGTCATCCTCGGAGAGGCGCGACGGCAGGCGGACAGTCTTCAGCTCATCGCCGCGGAGAACTTCACCTCGCCCGCCGTCCTCGCCGCCCTCGGCTCCCCGCTCGCCAACAAGTACGCCGAGGGCTATCCCGGCGCCCGCCACCACGGCGGCTGCGAGCTGGTCGACGCCGCCGAGCGGATCGCCGTCGCGCGGGCGAAGGCGCTCTTCGGGGCCGAGCACGCCAACGTACAGCCGCACTCCGGCTCCTCCGCCGTCCTCGCCACGTACGCCGCCCTGCTGCGCCCGGAAGACACCGTGCTGGCCATGGGGCTGCCGTACGGCGGCCATCTCACCCATGGCGCGCCCGTGAACTTCTCCGGACGGTGGTTCGACTTCGTCGGATACGGGGTCGACGCGGAGAGCGGGATCATCGACTACGCGCAGGTGCACCAGCTGGCGCGGACACACCGGCCCAAGGCCATCGTCTGCGGGTCGATCTCCTATCCCCGCCATATCGACTACGCCACGTTCCGGGAGATCGCCGACGACGTCGGCGCGTATCTGATCGCGGACGCCGCCCATCCGATCGGGCTGGTCGCCGGGGGAGCGGCGCCCAATCCCGTGCCGTACGCCGATGTCGTGTGCGCGACGACGCACAAGGTGCTGCGCGGGCCGCGCGGCGGAATGATCCTGTGCGGTGAGGAGTACGCGGAGCGCGTCGACCGGGCCGTGTTCCCGTTCACGCAGGGCGGCGCGCAGATGCACACCATCGCCGCCAAGGGGGTCGCCTTCGGGGAGGCCGCGGCCCCCGCGTTCACGGCGTACGCGCACCGGGTCGTCGCCAACGCCCGTGCGCTGGCCGAGGCGTTGGCCACGGAGGGTTTCCTTATCACCACGGGTGGTACCGACACCCATCTGATCACCGCCGATCCGTCGCCCCTGGGAGTGGACGGCAGAGCGGCCCGCGGCCGGCTGGCCGCCGCCGGTGTGGTGCTGGACACCTGCGCGCTGCCCCACGCGGACCGCCGGGGCCTCCGGCTGGGCACCGCCGCGGTGACCACCCAGGGCATGGGAGAGGCGGAAATGCGCCGGATCGCGGCCCTCTTCACCGCGGCGCTGGGTGAGGATGTTGCGAAGACGCGGGGGATCCGCGGTGAAGTGCGGAGTCTGACCGGGCGTTTTCCTCCGTATGCGACCCTTTCCTGAATGAAACATCCGGGGGCGGGAAGCCGTGCAACCATCTCGTCCATTGCGTTGTCCTCGCTCATAACGCGACTCGGTTTCCATCGGCGGATCCGGAGCGGGCTAGTGTGTGGGGCTGAGATGGCCAGCGATTCCTGTGGGGCAGCCCGTGCGTGATTACCTGCTGACGCTCTGTGTGACGGCTGCGGTGACCTATCTGCTGACCGGCCCGGTGCGGAAGTTCGCCATCGCGACCGGAGCGATGCCGGAGATCCGCGCCCGCGACGTGCACCGCGAACCGACGCCGAGGCTCGGCGGCATCGCCATGTTCTTCGGCCTGTGCGCCGGACTGCTCGTCGCCGACAACCTGCAGAACCTCAACGGGGTCTTCGAACTCTCCAACGAACCGCGCGCGCTGCTCTCCGGCGCCGCGCTGATCTGGCTGATCGGTGTCCTCGACGACAAGTTCGAGATCGACGCCCTGATCAAGCTGGGCGCCCAGATGATCGCCGCGGGTGTGATGGTCATGCAGGGTCTGACGATCCTGTGGATCCCGGTGCCCGGAATCGGCATGGTCTCGCTGACCTCCTGGCAGGGCACGCTGCTCACCGTCGCGCTCGTGGTGATCACCATCAACGCGGTCAACTTCGTGGACGGTCTCGACGGGCTCGCGGCCGGCATGGTCTGCATCGCCGCCACCGCCTTCTTCCTCTACACCTACCGGCTCTGGTACGGGTACGGCATCGAGGCCGCCGCCCCCGCCACGCTCTTCGCCGTCATCCTGATGGGCATGTGTGTGGGCTTCCTGCCGCACAACATGCATCCGGCGCGCATCTTCATGGGCGACTCCGGATCGATGCTGATCGGCCTGGTGCTCTCGGCGGGCGCGATCTCCGTGACGGGCCAGGTCGATCTGGACGTCCTGAAGGTCTTCGAGGGGTCGGGACGCGCGGCCACGCACGCGGCCCTGCCGGTCTTCATCCCGCTCCTGCTGCCGCTGACGATCATCGCGATCCCGTTCGCGGACCTGGTGCTGGCCGTCGTACGCCGCGCCTGGAACGGCCAGTCGCCGTTCGCGGCCGACCGGGGCCATCTCCACCACCGGCTGCTGGAGATCGGGCACTCGCACAGCAGGTCCGTCCTGATCATGTACTTCTGGTCGGCGCTGATCGCGTTCGGAGTGGTCCTGTACTCGGTGCACTCGGCGTCGATGTGGATCCTGCCGGTCGTCGTCGTCCTGAGCGCCGTGGGCCTGGTGCTTCTGCTGCTGCCGCGCTTCACGCCGCGGGCCCCGCTCTGGGCGCAGGCCTTCGTACCGCCGCGCTACCGGCGCCGTAAGCGGGCCGCCGCCGGACCCGACGGATCGCACGAGGAGATCGTTGCCGAGCCGGTCCCCGAGCCGCTGGGAGCGCAGGCGATGGCGGGGGAGCGTACGCCTGTTCCCGCCGGCGTCAACGGGGCGACCGCCATCGGCGCTCGTTCGCGTTTTTCCGACAGAAGCAAGGCCGATTCCAGTCACTGACCCTGGGGCCATTACCCTCGTCAGGGCCTAATACCAGACACAACGCCTGCTGTCCCGCGCACACGCGCGGGGTAACTCTCATGTGTGACAGTCAGCACACCACCATGGTAAAGACCTCATCAAATAGTTTGTGATACTGTTCACGAGACCCGGCGACAGAGCCGAAGGACCGTAGTGCGACGGTCCGTTGGCCCGAGAAACCCTCTCTCGGACCGGGCCTACGCTCGTCCATGACGACACCATCTGCCCCACCCATTCAGCGGAGCTGCCGCCATGCCGTCCAACGACGTCCGGAACCTCCTTCACACCGCCGTGCCCACTGCTGCCGTCGGCGTTGTCGCCGCTGTGGTCAGCGGTGTGGTCGTGGGCGGCAAGGGAGCTCTGGGAGCCGCCGTCGGCACGCTGGTGGTCATCCTCTTCATGGGCATCGGGCTGGTGGTCCTCCAGCGGACGGCGAAGTCCCTGCCGCAGTTGTTCCAGGCGATGGGGCTGATGCTCTATACGGCCCAGCTGCTGTTGCTGTTCATCTTCGTGGCCCTGTTCAAGGACACCACCCTGTTCCACCCGAAGGCGTTCGCCATCACATTGATCGTGGCGACCGTCGCTTGGGTTTCCGCTCAGGCGCGTGCGCACATGAAGGCCAAGATCCTCTACGTCGAACCCGAGTCTTCGTCTGCCGGTAAGGCCGAGAAGACGGGGTCGTCGGCGTGAGGAGTAGGGCCGGGATAAGTACCCGTTCGGAACCCTGCTATCGTCCGGTTCCAACTGCGGCATTGCGGGCGCGGGCATCCGAGCTGACGCCTGTTCTCACGCGAGGCTTGAAGCCCGAGAGCTGCCGCTCCCACACCTGTAAGACCTGTCCGGTGCCGAACCGCGGCCCTGCGCCGCACCGACACAACGAGGTTGCCGTACCTATGCGCCACTCTGAAGGAGCCCGCGGTGAGTGCTGACCAGACGACGCTCGCCTTCGACTGGAGTTGCCGCATTTTGGCCGACAACGGCTGCGGCTTTCCGGCTCCGGGCCTGCACTCCTTCCTCTTCAAGCCGATCGTCGAGGTCGGCGGCTTCTACTTCAACAAGACGATGCTTCTGGCGCTGCTCGCCTCGGTGATCGTGGTCGGCTTCTTCTGGATGGCGTTCAACAAGCCGAAGTTGATCCCCGGCAAGGTCCAGATGATCGGTGAGGCCGGTTACGACTTCGTCCGCCGCGGCATCGTCTACGAGACGCTGGGCAAGCGCGAGGGCGAGAAGTACGTACCGTTCATGGTCTCGCTGTTCTTCTTCGTCTGGATCATGAACATCTGGTCGGTCGTTCCGCTCGCCCAGTTCCCGGTCGCCTCCGTCATCGCCTACCCCGCGGGTCTCGCGATCATCGTGTACCTGATGTGGATGTCCGTGACGTTCAAGCGCCACGGCTTCGTCGGCGGACTGAAGAACGTCACCGGCTACGACAAGTCGCTCGGCCCGGTCCTGCCGCTCGTCGTCCTCATCGAGTTCTTCTCGAACGTCCTTGTCCGGCCCTTCACACACATGGTCCGGCTCTTCGCCAACATGTTCGCCGGTCACCTGCTGCTCGTGATGTTCACCGTCGCCAGCTGGTACCTGCTGAACGGCTTCCTGATCCCGGCCGCCGGCGTCTCGTTCGTGATGACCATGGGCATGATCGTCTTCGAGCTGTTCGTCCAGGCCATCCAGGCCTACGTCTTCGTACTCCTGGCCTGCACCTACCTGCAGGGCGCTGTGGCCAAGAGCCACTGAGCCCTCTCCACACTCACCCCTGTCGTCCGGTGGCCAACCCCCACCGGTCCGTGAAAGAGAAGGAAGAACCGGCATGTCCGCTCTCTCGAACCTCGCCGCCGTCACCGGTGACCTCAAGGCCCTCGGCTCCATCGGTTACGGTCTCTCGGCCATCGGCCCCGGCGTCGGCGTCGGCATCATCTTCGGTAACGGCACCCAGGCGCTGGCCCGTCAGCCCGAGGCCGCCGGCCTGATCCGTACCAACCAGATCCTCGGTTTCGCCTTCTGTGAGGCGCTCGCCCTGATCGGCATCGTCATGCCGTTCGTCTACGGCAGCTGACGTTCTGGGACGAATAGCCCATTACGACGAAAGGCACTGATGTGAACGCGCTGGTATCCCTGGCGGCGGAGGAGCAGCAGAACCCGCTCATCCCGCCCGGACCGGAGCTCCTCGTCGGGCTGATCGCCTTCGCCATCGTCTTCTTCTTCCTCGCCAAGAAGCTCCTCCCGAACATCAACAAGGTTCTGGAAGAGCGTCGCGAGGCCATCGAGGGTGGCATCGAGAAGGCGGAGGAGGCCAAGACCGAGGCGCAAAGCGTCCTGGAGCAGTACAAGGCTCAGCTCGCCGAGGCCCGCCACGAGGCCGCCCGTCTCCGCCAGGAGGCGACCGAGCAGGGCACCGTCATCATCCAGGAGATGAGGGCGGAAGGGCAGCGGCAGCGTGAGGAGATCGTCGCCGCCGGTCACGCCCAGATCGAGGCCGACCGCAAGGCCGCGGCCAGCGCGCTGCGTCAGGACGTGGGCAAGCTCGCCACCGAACTGGCCGGCAAGCTGGTCGGGGAGTCCCTTGAGGACCACGCCCGGCAGAGCCGCACCATCGACCGCTTCCTCGACGAGCTTGAGGACGGCGCTTCGAAGGCCGAGGCCACGCGATGAACGGAGCGAGCCGCGAGGCGCTGGCCGCCGCGCGTGAGCGTCTCGACACGCTGACCGACAGCACGTCGGTCGACGCGGCGAAGCTCGCCGACGAACTGGCCGCCGTGACCGCGCTGCTCGACCGTGAGGTCTCGCTGCGTCGGGTCCTGACCGACCCGGCGCAGGCCGGCGAGGCCAAGGCCGAGCTGGCCGGACGGCTGCTGAGCGGCCAGGTGGGCGGTCCCGCCGCCGATCTGGTCTCCGGCATGGTCCGTTCCCGCTGGTCGCAGCCGCGTGACCTGGTCGACTCGGTGGAGGAGCTCTCGGCGACCGCCGAGCTCACCGCCGCGCAGCAGACCGGTTCGCTCGACGACGTGGAGGACGAGCTGTTCCGGTTCGGCCGGATCGTCGAGTCCAGTCCCGCACTGCGGTCCGCGCTGACCGACAGGTCGGCGACGGCCACCGCCAAGACCGGGCTCCTCGCCGGTCTGCTGGGCGGCCGGGCCAATCCGGCCACCGAGCGTCTGGTTGTGCGTCTCGTGACCCGGCCCCGGGGACGTAGCCTGGAAGCGGGTCTCCAGACCCTGTCCCGGCTCGCCGCGGCGCGCCGGGACCGGATGGTCGCCGTCGTCACCTCGGCCGTGCCGCTCAGCGACGGGCAGAAGCAGCGTCTCGGCGCCGCTCTGGCCAGGCTGTACGGCCACCCGATGCATCTGAACCTGGACGTGGACCCCGAGGTCCTCGGCGGGATCTCGGTGCGCGTCGGCGACGAGGTCATCAACGGCACCGTCGCGGACCGTCTCGAAGAGGCGGAACGGCGGCTCGCGGGCTGACGACGAGCGGCGGAGCCGCCCACGGACGCGGGCACAGCGGACGCGGGCAGACGCAGGCAACAGAACGCAGACGCAGGCAACAGAACAGAGCAACACCAGCGGCCCGGTTGGGCCGTGCAGAGATTGCAGAAGATTCCTGGGGGTCGCCCCCAGACCCGCAGACCCCCAAAGAAACTTCGGGCCCAACAAGGAGAGCAGGGAACCCAGATGGCGGAGCTCACGATCCGGCCGGAGGAGATCCGGGACGCGCTGGAGAACTTTGTCCAGTCGTACAAGCCGGACGCGGCCTCGCGCGAGGAGGTCGGTACGGTCAGCGTGGCCGGTGACGGCATCGCGAAGGTCGAGGGTCTGCCCTCGGCCATGGCGAACGAACTGCTGAAGTTCGAGGACGGCACCCTCGGCCTCGCCCTCAACCTTGAGGAGCGCGAGATCGGTTCGATCATCCTCGGCGAGTTCAGCGGTATCGAGGAGGGTCAGTCGGTCACCCGTACCGGCGAGGTCCTCTCCGTCGCCGTCGGCGAGGGCTACCTGGGTCGCGTCGTCGACCCGCTCGGCAACCCGATCGACGGCCTCGGCGAGATCGAGACCGAAGGCCGCCGCGCCCTGGAGCTGCAGGCCCCGGGCGTCATGGTCCGCAAGTCGGTCCACGAGCCGATGCAGACCGGCTACAAGGCTGTCGACGCCATGGTGCCGATCGGCCGTGGCCAGCGTCAGCTGATCATCGGCGACCGGCAGACCGGCAAGACCGCTCTGGCCGTCGACACGATCATCAACCAGCGCGACAACTGGCGCTCGGGCGACACCAACAAGCAGGTCCGCTGCATCTACGTCGCCATCGGCCAGAAGGGCTCCACCATCGCGGGCGTCCGCGGTGCGCTGGAGGAGGCGGGCGCCCTTGAGTACACGACGATCGTCGCCGCCCCCGCGTCCGACCCGGCCGGCTTCAAGTACCTGGCGCCGTACACCGGCTCGGCCATCGGCCAGCACTGGATGTACCAGGGCAAGCACGTCCTGATCATCTTCGACGACCTCTCGAAGCAGGCCGACGCCTACCGCGCCGTGTCCCTGCTGCTGCGCCGTCCGCCGGGCCGTGAGGCCTACCCGGGCGACGTCTTCTACCTGCACTCGCGTCTGCTGGAGCGCTGCGCCAAGCTCTCCGACGACATGGGCGCCGGTTCGATGACGGGTCTCCCGATCGTCGAGACGAAGGCCAACGACGTGTCGGCGTTCATTCCGACCAACGTCATCTCCATCACCGACGGCCAGTGCTTCCTGGAGTCCGACCTGTTCAACGCCGGCCAGCGGCCCGCGCTGAACGTCGGTATCTCGGTCTCCCGAGTCGGTGGCTCCGCCCAGCACAAGGCCATGCGGCAGGTCTCCGGCCGACTGCGTGTGGACCTCGCCCAGTACCGTGAGCTGGAGGCGTTCGCGTCCTTCGGTTCCGACCTGGACGCGGCCTCCAAGGCCTCCCTGGAGCGCGGCAAGCGCATGGTCGAGCTGCTGAAGCAGCCGCAGTACGCGCCGTTCCCGGTGGAGGAGCAGGTCGTCTCCGTCTGGGCCGGCACCAACGGCAAGATGGACGACGTACCGGTCGCCGACATCCGCCGCTTCGAGAGCGAGCTGCTGGAGTACCTGCGCCGTGAGCGCAAGGACCTCCTGACCAGCATCGCCGAGGGCGCCAAGATGTCCGACGACACGATCCAGTCGATCGCGGACGCCATCACCGCCTTCAAGCGGCAGTTCGAGACCTCGGACGGCAAGCTCCTCGGCGACGACGCGCCGGCCGTCAACGTCTCCAAGTGACGACGGAAGGGACCTGACTCATGGGAGCCCAGCTCCGGGTCTACAAGCGTCGCATCAAATCCGTCACCGCGACCAAGAAGATCACCAAGGCGATGGAGATGATCGCCGCCTCGCGCATCGTCAAGGCGCAGCGCCAGGTGGCGGCCTCCACTCCGTACGCGACCGAGCTGACCCGCGCGGTCACCGCGGTGGCGACGGGGTCGACGACCAAGCACCCCCTGACCACCGAGGCGGAGACGCCGACCCGCGCCGCGGTCCTGCTCGTCACGAGCGACCGCGGTCTGGCCGGCGGCTACTCCTCGAACGCCATCAAGGCGGCGGAGCGGCTCACCGAGCGGCTCCGCGGTGAGGGCAAGGAGGTCGACACGTACATCGTCGGCCGCAAGGGTGTCGCCTACTACGGCTTCCGTGAGCGCAAGGTCACGGACTCGTGGAGCGGCTTCACCGACAGCCCGACGTACGCGGACGCCAAGCAGGTCGCGGCGCCGCTGATCGCGGCCGTCCAGCAGGACACGGCCGAGGGCGGCGTGGACGAGCTCCACATCGTCTTCACCGAGTTCGTGTCGATGCTGACGCAGACGCCGGTGCAGCACCGGCTGCTGCCGCTCAGCCTGACGCAGACATCAGCGGCTGCCGCCGCGGGGGCGGCCGAGGAGTCGACGGGCACATCAGCGGCTGCCGCCACGGGGAAGGGCGAGATCCTTCCGCTCTTCGACTTCGAGCCGTCGGCGGAGGACGTCCTCGACGCCCTGCTGCCGCGCTACGTCGAGAGCCGTATCTACAACGCGCTGCTCCAGGCCGCCGCTTCCAAGCACGCTGCCACCCGCCGCGCGATGAAGTCGGCGACCGACAACGCCGGGGACCTCATCAAGAGCCTCTCCCGGCTTGCCAACGCGGCCCGCCAGGCCGAAATCACCCAGGAAATCAGCGAGATCGTCGGTGGCGCGAGCGCCCTGGCCGACGCGACCGCGGGGAGTGAAAATTAATGACGACCACTGTTGAGACGGCCGCAGCCACGGGCCGCGTTGCCCGGGTCATCGGCCCGGTCGTCGACGTGGAGTTCCCCGTCGACGCGATGCCGGACATCTACAACGCGCTGCACGTCGAGGTCGCCGACCCGGCCGAGGAGGGCAAGCTCAAGACGCTGACCCTCGAAGTCGCCCAGCACCTGGGCGACGGTGTGGTCCGCGCGGTCTCGATGCAGCCCACCGACGGTCTGGTCCGCCAGGCCCCGGTGACCGACACGGGCAACGGCATCACCGTTCCGGTCGGCGATGTGACCAAGGGCAAGGTGTTCAACACCCTCGGTCAGATCCTGAACGAGCCCGAGGCCGAGTCCCAGATCACGGAGCGCTGGCCGATCCACCGCAAGGCCCCGGCCTTCGACCAGCTTGAGTCCAAGACCGAGATGTTCGAGACCGGCCTGAAGGTCGTCGACCTGCTGACCCCGTACGTCAAGGGCGGCAAGATCGGTCTGTTCGGTGGCGCGGGCGTCGGCAAGACGGTCCTCATCCAGGAAATGATCATGCGTGTGGCCAAGCTGCACGACGGTGTTTCCGTGTTCGCCGGTGTCGGTGAGCGCACCCGTGAGGGCAACGACCTCATCGACGAGATGACCGACTCCGGCGTGCTGGACAAGACCGCGCTGGTCTTCGGCCAGATGGACGAGCCGCCGGGCACGCGTCTGCGTGTGGCGCTCTCCGCGCTGACCATGGCGGAGTACTTCCGCGATGTGCAGAAGCAGGACGTGCTGCTCTTCATCGACAACATCTTCCGCTTCACCCAGGCCGGTTCCGAGGTCTCCACGCTGCTCGGCCGTATGCCGTCCGCGGTGGGTTACCAGCCGACCCTGGCGGACGAGATGGGTGTGCTCCAGGAGCGCATCACGTCGACCCGCGGTCACTCGATCACCTCGATGCAGGCGATCTACGTCCCCGCCGACGACCTGACCGACCCGGCGCCGGCCACGACCTTCGCGCACCTCGACGCGACGACCGTGCTGTCGCGTCCGATCTCGGAGAAGGGCATCTACCCGGCGGTGGACCCGCTGGACTCGACGTCCCGCATCCTGGACCCGCGCTACATCTCGCAGGCCCACTACGACGCGGCCAGCCGCGTCAAGGGAATCCTGCAGAAGTACAAGGACCTCCAGGACATCATCGCGATCCTCGGTATCGACGAGCTGGGCGAGGAGGACAAGCTCGTTGTCCACCGTGCCCGTCGCGTCGAGCGCTTCCTGTCGCAGAACACCCACGCCGCCAAGCAGTTCACCGGCCTGGACGGTTCCGACGTGCCGCTCGACGAGTCGATCGCCGCGTTCAACGCGATCTGTGACGGGGAGTACGACCACTTCCCCGAGCAGGCGTTCTTCATGTGCGGTGGCATCGAGGACCTGAAGGCCAAGGCCAAGGAACTCGGCGTCTCCTGACCCGTCGGCGCATGGAGGGGGGCGGGTACCTCCCGCCCCCCTCCGTCGCTCTTATCGACACCCCATAGAATTGAAGCCAACACCCGGCGATACGGCCGGGTGGTGACCCGAGGAGCCACCCTTGGCTGCTGAGCTGCATGTCGAGCTGGTCGCCGCTGACCGCAGTATCTGGTCCGGCGAGGCCACCCTGGTCGTCGCGCGCACCGCGTCCGGCGACATCGGCGTCATGCCCGGTCACCAGCCGCTGCTCGGTGTGCTGGAGTCGGGCCCGGTGACCATTCGTACGAGTGAGGGCGAAACGGTCGTGGCCGCTGTGCACGGCGGCTTCCTCTCGTTCGCCGACAACAAGCTTTCGCTGCTGGCGGAGATCGCCGAGCTGGCGGATGAGATCGACACCCAGCGCGCCGAGCGTGCGCTGGAGCGCGCGAAGTCGGGTGACGACGACGCCGCCGAACGGCGCGCCGACGTCCGACTGCGTGCGGTGGCGGTGCGCTGAGCGCTGTCACCACTGATTTATCCTCAGCCGCGGCTCGTTCCGGATCCCTCCGGACCGGGTCGCGGCTGAGGCGATGCGGGTGCGGTTCCTGTTCCGGTACTGAATGAGGCGAGGAGGTCGGTGTTTGATGGTCCTCGCTCTGCTCATTTGCGGACTGGTCGTCGTACTGGTTGCGGTGGGGCTCTTCGTCTTCGGTCTGCGCCGGCGGCTGATCCAGCGCTCCGGCGGGACGTTCGACTGCAGTCTGCGCTGGAACGTACCGGCGGAGCCCGATCTCTCCGGCAAGGGCTGGGTGTACGGCGTCGCCCGCTACAACGGCGACCGCATCAACTGGTTCCGGGTCTTCTCCTACGCCCCGCGCCCGCGCCGCACGCTGGAGCGCTCCGCGATCGAGGTGCTGTCGCGCCGCGCGCCCGAGGGCGAGGAGGAGCTGGCGCTGCTCTCCGACGCGGTCATTCTGGGCTGCGCGCACCGCGATGTCCGGCTGGAGCTGGCGATGAGTGATGACGCCCTCACCGGTTTCCTCGCCTGGCTGGAGGCGGCTCCTCCGGGGCAGCGGGTGAACGTGGCCTGAGCCCCGGCGTCCTGGCGGGGCCTCAGCGGACGTGAAGACCTCAGTGAACGTGAAGAAGGGGGCGGCGCTCGGGCGCCGCCCCCTTCACTGTGCCGTTCGGGTCATCTGTGCCGCTCGGGCTATCCGAGACCGCTGTTGATCGCGGTCACCAGCTCGCCGTTGGCGGTGTCGCCCGTGAAGTCCCAGAAGAAGGCGCCTCCCAGGCTCTGCTGCTTCGCCCAGGCCATCTTGGACGTGATGGTGGCCGGGGTGTCGTAACTCCACCAGTTGCTGCCGCACTTGGCGTACGAGGTGCCCGCGATGGTGCCGGTGGGCGGGCAGGTGTTCTTGAGGACCTTGTAGTCCTCGATGCCGGGCTCGTACGTACCGGGAGCGGCGCCGGTCGCGGTGCCGCCCGGGGTCGCCTGGGTCACGCCGGTCCAGCCGCGCCCGTAGAAGCCGATACCGAGCAGGAGCTTGTTGGCCGGCACGCCCTGCGCCTTGAACTTGGCGATCGCCTCGGCGGAGTTGAAGCCCGCCTGCGGGATGCCCGGGTACGAGGTGAGCGGGGAGTGCGGAGCCGTCGGGCCCTGCGCGGCGAAGGCGCCGAAGAAGTCGTACGTCATGACGTTGAACCAGTCCATGTACTGGGCCGCGCCCGCGTAGTCGACCTTGTCGATCTTGCCGCCGGCCGAGGCGTCCGCCGTGGTGGCCGCCGTGACCAGGTTGTTGGCGCCGAACTTGGCGCGCATGGCCTGCATCATGTTCTTGAACGACGCCGGGCCGCTGGTGTCACAGGTCAGACCGCAGGCGTTGGGGTACTCCCAGTCCAGGTCGATGCCGTCGAAGACATCGGCCCAGCGCGGGTCCTCCACCAGGTCGTAGCAGGACTGCGCGAAGGCGGCCGGGTTCTGCACGGCCTGGCCGAAGCCGCCGGACCAGGTCCAGCCGCCGAACGACCAGAGGACCTTGATGTGCGGGTACTTGGCCTTGAGCTTGCGCAGCTGGTTGAAGCTGCCGCGCAGCGGCTGGTCCCAGGTGTCGGCGACGCCGTCGACGGACTGGTCGGCGGTGTACGCCTTCTCGTAGTCGGCGTAGGAGTCGCCGACCGTGCACTTGCCGCCGGTGACATTGCCGAAGGCGTAGTTGATGTGGGTGATCTTGGCGGCGGAACCGGACGTGTCCAGGTTCTTGACGTGGTAGTTCCGGCCGTAGACGCCCCACTCGGTGAAGTAGCCGAGCTTGACCTTGCTGCCGGGACCCGGGCCGGGGCCCGTGTCGCCTCCGGTGGTGCGGACCGCGCGGGCGCCGCTGACCGGGCCCGTCTGGTCGGCCGTGTCACGGGCCTGGACGGTGTACGAGTAGTCGGTGCCCGCGGTCAGACCGGTGTTGGTGTACGTCGTACCGGTGACCGTGGCGACCTTCGCGCCGTCCCGCAGGACGTCGTAGTTCTTGACGCCCTTGTCGTCGGTGGCCGCGGTCCAGCTCAGCTTGACCGAGGTATTGGTGATCTCGCTCGCGGCCGGGGTGCCGGGCGCCGAGGGCGGGTTGTCGCCCGGGACGCTCGGGCCGCCGTCGCACGAACCGCCGTTGAGCTTGCAGCCGGTCGGGGCGCCCGCGCCGGTGCCGTTGAAGCCGAAGGTGACGCTCGCGCCGGGGGCGAGCGTGCCGTTCCAGGTCTTGTTCTTGGCGGTCCAGTGGTTGGCCGCTCCGGTGATGTCGGCGTCCCAGCCGGAGGTCACCGCCGTACCGGCGGGGAAGTCCCACTCGACGGTCCAGGAGCTGAGGCTGGTGGTTCCGGTGTTCTTCACCGTCCACTTGCCCTCGAAGCCCGAGCCCCAGTCGGAGGCTTTGGTGTACGTGGCGGTCGCCGAGGTGGCGGCCTGCGCGGGGGTGGCCAGCCCGACGAGCGCGGCGAGAGGCAGCAGCAGCGCGGTGAGACCCGCGACGGCTCTGGATCTGAACCGGGCTCCAGGGAGGGCGGATTGGGAGTTCAAGCGTGCTCCTCAGATGAGTACAGGACAAAACGGGGTGGGTCCGTGCACTGCTCACCCTGCGACGGCTCACCGCAGTGTGTGCGGTGAGAGTAGGAAGGTCTGGACCACTCGTCAATAGGTCCAGACCAAAGGTGGGAGTTCGCCGGTCAGATTCCCAGCTCCTGCGCGAGGACGGCTGCCTGCACCCGGCTGCGCAGCCCCAACTTGGCCAGCAGCCTGCTCACATGGGTTTTCACGGTCGCCTCGGCCATCGTGAGACGCCCCGCGATCTCGGCGTTCGACATCCCCTCACCGAGGCACGAAAGCACCTCGCGCTCGCGGCGCGTGAGGGGCTTCAGGATCTCCGGATCGGGCGCGTCCGAGGTGCGTACGGGGGTCGGCGCCGCGAATTCGGCGATGAGCCTGCGGGTGACGGCCGGGGCGATCAGGCCCTCGCCGCGCGCCACCGTACGGACCGCCGCGAGCAGTTCACCGGCCTCCGCGTTCTTCAGCAGAAAGCCCGAGGCCCCGGCGCGCAGCGCCCCGAAGACATACTCGTCCAGATCGAAGGTGGTCAGCACCAGCACATCGGCCAGCCGCTCCGCGACCACCTTCCCGGTCGCCGACACCCCGTCGAGCCGTGGCATCTGCACATCCATCAGCACCAGATCGGGCCGCAGCTCCCGGGCCAGCGCGACCGCCTCCTCGCCGTCCGACGCCTCCCCGACGACCTCGATGTCCGGCGCGCTGCGCAGAATGAGCACCAGCCCCGCGCGTACCGCCGACTGGTCCTCCGCGACCAGCACCCGGATCGTCATGTTCTCTCCCGCCCTTCCATGACCGGCAGTTCGGCCCTCACCAGCCAGATCTTCGCCCCGTCGGCGCCCGTGACGGGACCCGCCTCGAACTCTCCGTCCAGCAGCTCGACCCGTTCGCGCATCCCGATCAGACCGGCGGCCGACCCCGGCGCGCGCGGCCCGGGGCGGTCACCGAACGGACTGCGGACCCGTACCGTCAGCGCGCGCTCCGAGCCGTCCAGCTCGACGGTGGTCGTGCCGGGGACCGCGTGCTTGAGGGCGTTGGTCAGCGACTCCTGGACGATGCGGTACGCGGCCAGATCGATGGGCGCGGGCAGGGCGGCGCCCTCGCCGCGCCGGTCGTCCAGCGTGAACCGCAGCCCGCTGGAGGCACCGTTCGTACGGGCCTGCTCCAGCAGTGTGTCCACGGCCCGCAGCGTCGGCGCGGCGGAGACCGTGCCGGTGTCGTCACGCTCCCGCAGCAGCCCGATCAGCCGGCGCATCTCGGCCAGCCCCTCGACGCTGTTCTCCCGGATGACGCCGAGCGCGTCCCGGCTCGTGCGCTCGTCGTCCAGCGAGAGCGCGGCCGTCGAGTGGATGGCGATCGCCGAGAGATGGTTGGCGACCATGTCATGCAGCTCCCGGGCCATCCGCGCGCGCTCCGCCGCCACCGCCTGGGTCCGGTCCATCTCGGCCAGCAGCGCCGTCTGCTCGGCGCGCAGCCTGGCCGACTCGGCGGCGTCCCGGTGGTTGCGTACGAGAACACCGGTACTGGCCGGGAAGAAGCCGACCAACGCGGTGACCACCCCGAGCAGCAGCGCCTCGGGCGTTCGCAGCCAGGTCACGAACCCGATCGTCACCGCGACCGTGATCAGCCCGGCGGTCCAGGGGATACGGCGGGCGGCGGCCGGTGTCCCGTAGAGCACGGCCGCGTAGATCACATCCGTGAACATCACCACCGTCGCCAGACTGCCCCGCGTGAACTGATCGGCGACCAGCGCGAGCGTGCCGACGACCAGCGCGGTCCCCGGCGCCGATCTGCGCAGCAGCTCCACTCCCGCCATGACGGCCAGCGGCAGCAGCACCCAGGCCCCGGGCAGCAGGCGGCCCCCCTGGGTGTGAAGTCCCACGGCCCACAGGGCGACGCCGCCGGCCAGACCGGCGAGGGCGATCAGCACGTCGACGCGGTGCGGCCGGCGGGAGGGGGAGGGGGAGGGCCTGGGCCGGCGCGGGAGGACAGACGCGGCAGATCGGGGAGAAGCGATCATCCCCCCATCCAACACGGCCCGTCGGCCACCGTCCTCCCCATCCGGGCCGAGCGCCCGGTACATCGAAGGATGCAGTCGCGGTTCGTCACTGACGACGACGACCCGTGGCCGGACGGACGGGAGGCTGGAACCGACAGAAAGGAGAGGCGCCGTGATCGTCACACTGATCGTCGCCTGCGAGGTCGGCTTCTGGGCGTTGCTGGCCGCGGGGTTGATCCTGCGCTACCTGGCCAGGATGCCGAGGCTCGGCGCGGCGGTCCTGCTGCTGGAACCGCTGCTGGAGGTCGTGCTGCTGGTGGTCACGACCATCGACCTCAGGAACGGCGCGGAGCCGGACTGGAAGCACGGTCTGGCCGCGATGTACATCGGCTTCACCATCGGCTACGGCCACTACACGATCAAGCGGATCGACGGCTGGGTCGCCCACCGCTTCGCCGGCGGCCCCCCGCCCGTCAAACCGCCCGAGTACGGCATGGCCCGCGCCCGGCACGAGGGCCGGCTGTGGCTCCGTACGGTCGTGGCCGCCGCCGTCGCGGCCGTCCTGCTCCAGCTCGCGATCTGGTACGTGGGCGACGCGGGCAGCACCGAGTCGCTGGTCGCGTGGCAGCTCAACGCGGCGCGTATCGCCGGTATCCACGGCGTGATCGCCCTGACGTACACGCTCTGGCCGAAGAAGCCCCCGGCGGACGCGGCGGAACCCACCCGGGTGGAACGCCCCCCGTCCGCCGGCGCGCGGAGCTGACCTCAGCGCTCCCCGCCGGGAACCCAGAGCACGTCTCCGACCTCCTTGTTGGCCACGCGGGCCAGAATGAACAGGAGGTCGGAGAGGCGGTTCAGATAAGTGGCCGTGAGCGCGTTCATGGTCGCGCCGTGCACGTCGAGCGCCGCCCAGGTGGAGCGCTCCGCGCGCCGTACGACCGTGCACGCCTGGTGCAGCAGCGCCGCGCCCGGGGTGCCGCCGGGGAGGATGAAGCTGCGCAGCTTGTCCAGCTCCGCCAGGAACGCGTCGCAGTCCGCCTCCAGCTTGTCGATGTACTGCTGCTCGACGCGCAGCGGCGGGAACTCCGGCTTCTCCACCACCGGCGCGGACAGATCCGCGCCCACGTCGAACAGGTCGTTCTGGACCCGGACGAGGACCTTCACGAGCTCGGGGGACAGCTGCCCGAGGGCGATCGCCGTACCGATGGCCGCGTTGGCCTCGTTGGCGTCGGCGTACGCGGCGATCCGCAGATCGGTCTTGGCGGTACGGCTCATGTCGCCGAGCGCCGTCGTGCCGTTGTCGCCGGTGCGGGTGTAGATGCGCGTCAGATTGACCATATGGCCAGAGTAGTTAGGCCCCGGCCTTCCGGAAGACTCGCGTACCGACAGTGACGGATACGAGCGTGAGCGCGATCGCCGCCAGGGCGCCGTACAGCATGGCCGTACCGGCGTAGTCGCCCACGTAGCCGGCCCGGACCGCGTCCACCAGATAGCGGAACGGGACGAAGTGCGACAGCACGTCCAGCCAGCCCGGCGCGAGCGTCATCGGCAGCATCAGCCCGGAGAGCAGCATCGAGGGCATGCTCACGGCGTTGATGGCGGGTCCGAACTCCTGCGGTGAGCGGATCCTGAGGGCGAGGGCGTACGAGAGCGAGGCGAGCGCGACCGTCAGCACGGCCACGAACCCGAAGCCGATGAGGACCCCGGCGAGCGGCGCCCGCAACCCCATCAGCAGCGCGGCCAGCACCAGCAGCACCGCCTGGAGGACGAGGAGCGCGGCGTCCCGCAGCACCCGCCCCAGCAGCAGCGCGAGCCGGCTGACGGGCGTGACCCGCATCCGCTCCACCACACCGAGCTGCTTCTCGACGATGACCGAGAAACCGGCGAAGAGCGCGCCGAACAGGGCGAGCTGGAGCAGCAGGCCGGGGACGAGGACCTGCCAGGAGTCACCCGCGCCGCCGAGCGGCAGCCCGGTCAGCAACGGACCGAAGAAGAGCAGATGGAGCAGCGGCATCAGCACGCCGAAGAAGATCTGGAAACGGGAGCGCAGGGTCTGGCGGGCGTAGCGCCCGAAGATCAGCGCGGTGTCGGACAGCAGCGCGGTCATCGTGTGACTCCTGGGGCCGGACGGTGGCGGGCGGGCCGGGGGACGGCGGTCATACGGCCACGGGCGCGGTGTCGCCCGGGGCGAGCCCGCGCCCCGTGATCGCGAGGAAGGTGTCCTGGAGCGTGGCGCCTGGGGAGCCCGCGTACGCGTGCTTGAGCGCGCTCGGGGTGCCCTCGGCGGCCACCACGCCCCGGTCGACCACGATCAGCCGGTCGGACAGCTCGTCCGCCTCGTCCAGATAGTGCGTGGTCAGGAAGACGGTCGTGCCGTACCGCTCGCGGACGGAGCGGATCAGCTCCCACAGATCGGCCCGGCTGCCCGGGTCGAGTCCGGTGGTCGGCTCGTCGAGGAAGAGCACCTCGGGCCGGTGGATGAGCCCCAGCGCGATGTCGAGCCGGCGCCGCTGGCCGCCGGAGAGCGCGCCGCACGGGCGGTCGAGCAGCTCCATGAGGCCGAGATCGCGGGCCAGTTCCCCGGCCCGGTCGACGGCGGCCGGTGTGCCGAGGCGGTAGAGCCGTCCCTGGGTGACCAGTTCCTCGCGTACGGAGATCTGCGGGTCGACGCCGCCGGCCTGGGCGACGTACCCGATCTTCCGCCGCACGGCGTCCGGTTCGCGCTCCAGGTCGAAGCCCGCGACGGTCGCCGCGCCCCCGGTGGGCGGCAGCAGCGTGGTGAGCATCCGCAGGGTGGTGGTCTTGCCGGCGCCGTTGGGGCCGAGGAAACCGATGATCTCGCCGGTCCTGACGGTCAGATCGATACCGCGAACGGCCTCGACGGGTCCGTTCCCGGTCTGGAAGGTCCGGGCGAGCCCGGCCGTACTGATGATGGGCATGGCCACAGAAAAACAGAATCTCTTAAAGTTTGCAATGACTCCAAATTTTCGTCGGTTGCAGCGAAGCCTAGGATGGGGGCATGTCCGAGGGCCTCAGGGAACGGAAGAAGCGCCAGACCAGGCAGCACATCTCGGATGTGGCCACGGGTCTCTTCCTGGAGCGGGGCTTCGACGCGGTGACGATCGCGGAGGTGGCCGAGGCGGCGGATGTCTCCGTCAACACCGTCTACAACTACTTCGAGGCGAAGGAAGACCTCTTCCTCGACCGCAGCAAGTCCATCGTGGACCGGCTCTCGCGCTACGTACGGGGCCGGGGCAAGGGCGAGTCCGCCTCGGACGCCGTCTTCCGCGAGCTGCGCGAACTGGTCGAGGCCGTGTCACCCGTCGTCGGGCTCTCGGATGGGTACGCGCGCTTCATGGAGGTCGTGCACGGCTCGCACGTCCTCGGCTCGCGGCTCGGACTCCTCCAGCACGAAGTCCTCGTCGATCTCGACAGGACGCTGCGGGAGGAGACCGGCGCCGACGAGGACGACACGCTCCCCACGCTCGTGGCCGGCCAGCTCTCCTGGGTGCACGGGACGCTCATGGCGCGGATCGCCCAGCGGATGATGGAGGGCGGGAAGCCGGGCCCGGTGTCGCGCGAAGCGCTCGTTCTGCTGGACGACATGGAAGCGGTGCTGGGGGGGAAGGTGCTCAAGTACGCGGTGCGCGACGCCTGATGGTCCCCGTCGGTGTGATGTCCGTCATGTGAGACGTGACGCGCATCTCTTCACCGTCACTTGACCGTCCGCGCCCGCTAATCTCCGGCAGAGAGCTCGCATGTAAACAGGTGTTAAGGCTGAACAGAAGCCGAACAGGAATCGTGGGGTGCGTCGTGGCAAAGAAGCTCGCCGTCATCGGGGCCGGACTCATGGGGTCCGGAATCGCGCAGGTCTCGGCGCAGGCGGGCTGGGACGTCGTCCTGCGTGATGTCACCGACGCGGCGCTGGCCCGGGGCATCGACGGGATCAGGGCCTCGTACGGCAAGTTCGTCGCCAAGGGCAAGCTCGAAGAGGCCGACGCCGACGCGGCGCTCGCCCGGATCACCACGACCACCGACCTGGACGCCGTCGCCGACGCCGACATCGTCGTCGAGGCCGTCTTCGAGAAGCTCGACGTCAAGCACGAGATCTTCCGTACGCTCGACAAGCTCGTACGGGACGACGCCGTGCTCGCCTCCAACACCTCGGCGATCCCGATCACCAAGATCGCGGCCGTGACCGGGCGTCCGGAGAGCGTCGTCGGGACGCACTTCTTCTCGCCCGTGCCGATGATGCGCCTGTGCGAACTGGTGCGCGGCTACAAGACGAGCGACGAAACCCTCGCCGCGGCACGGGAATTCGCCGAGTCGGTGGGCAAGACGTGCGTCGTCGTCAACCGCGATGTGGCGGGCTTCGTGACCACACGGCTGATCTCCGCCCTCGTCGTCGAGGCCGCCAAGCTCTACGAGTCGGGCGTCGCGTCGGCCGAGGACATCGACATCGCCTGCAAGCTGGGGTTCGGCCACGCCATGGGCCCGCTCGCCACAGCCGACCTGACGGGCGTCGACATCCTGCTCCACGCGGCCGACAACATCTACACCGAGTCGCAGGACGAGAAGTTCGCCCCGCCGGAGCTGATGCGCCGGATGGTGGACGCGGGTGACATCGGGCGCAAGAGCGGGCAGGGGTTCTACAAGCACTGAGCCGCGTCACACCGGTACCCGCACCGCACCCCACAGGGTGAATTCGATATCGGTTCGCTTACAGACGGCAACTTCTTCGGCCGCGTGGCAGTCAGTTGTTGGAAGACCGGAACAGACTACGGAGCACGGAAAGCACTCTCGGGGAGCGCATATGCACATCAGGGGCGACCACGCCGAGCTGGTCGTCGGGGGCCGCCTCGACGTACGCAGCGCGGCGGACGCCCGTACGGTCCTGCACTCGGCGGTCGACGACGGAGTCGGCGATCTGGTGCTCGACCTGACCGCACTGGACTCCTGGGACGCCACGGGACTCGGCGTCATCATGGGAGCCCACCGACGCGCGGGGCGGTGCGGCCGTAGGCTTGTGCTGCGCGGTGTCCCACCGCAGATGCAGCGACTGCTGGTGGCGACCCGATTGCACCGCATTCTCGCCATCGAGGGCGGAATCGCCGCGGAATCGCTCCCTCGGGTCTGACCGTCCCAGCTCGCACAATTCTCATGAGATCGTGATGTCTTGGACGGCGTGGTACCCCGGCTGGACGCGGATACCCTGCGGAGGTCTAGGGTTCGGCCGTCTGCCGATTGACTGACCCGTAGGCGCAGACACCGGCACCAGAAGCGACAGATGGGCGTGTGAGGCCGGGGGGCATCGCACGCCACGATCTGGGGAGCTTTTCACCATGGACCCGATAGACCGGGGACCGGACGAGTACGGTCACGACGAACGCGCGGCTGAGAGCGCGGATTCGGCACGTCCGCCGGGCACCGACATCGTGCCCGCGGCCGCGCCCGCGATGCCTTCCCACGCCGGCCCCGCCCGTATCACCCCTGCCCAGGTCACCCCGGCTCTCGCGCACCTCAAGGGCGCAGGGCCTGTGACCACCCCACCGCCCGTCCGCACCGTCCAGCTCATCTCCGGCGAGTACCTGCTGACCGTCAACCCCGTCGACGGCAGCGAGATCGAGCTCTGCCCGCCCGGCAGAGGGCCCGACGCCCCCACACGGCGCACCGCCGCCGAACGCGCCGATCTCCAGCGCGCGGGCCGGCCGTCCGTACCGCCGGGACCCGCCGCACCACCCCTTCCGCTGCTGGAGCGCGGTGCCGAACGGGAGCGGCTGACGGGGCTGCTGGGGCGCGGCCGGTCCGTACGCCTCACCGGCGCCCCGGGGTCGGGACGTACCGCACTGCTCGAAGCCGTCGCCGCGGACTGCGCGGATCTCGCGCCCGACGGAGTCGTACGCCTCTCCGGCCACCGGCGCACCACCACCGAGCTGCTGTATGAGCTGTACGCGGCCGTTCACCACTCCACGCGCTGCCGCCCCGACCGCGCGGGACTGCTCGAACTGGTCCATGGCATCGGCGCGGTCGTCGTCCTGGACGATCTGGAGCTGGGCGGGGACACGCTGGACGAACTCCTCGCCGCCACGCCCGAATGCGCCTATCTGCTGGCAGCGACCCCCGACACCGACCCGCCGTCCGCGGACGCGGGCCTGGAGGAGGTCGCGCTCGGCGGCCTCGGCCGCGGCTCCTCGCTGGAACTGCTGGAGCGCGTCGTCGAACGGTCCCTCACCGACGAGGAGGCGAACTGGGCGGGCGACCTCTGGTTCGAGTCCGAGGGCCTGCCCGTCCGCTTCGTCCAGGCGGGCGCGCTGCTGCGGCAGCGCGACCAACTGCGCGGCAGCTCCGAGGCCTCCGACGAGTTCGAGCCCTTTGTCCGGCCGTTCGAGCGGGTCTCCGACGACGCGCCGTCGCTCACCGCCGGTACCCCCGACGGCTACGACATTCCGCTGCCCACCCTCGGCGAGGGCGCCGCGCCCGCGGTCCTGCTCGCCTCCCGGCTGAGCGAGGCCGCCCGCGCCACCCTGCGGTTCGCGGTCGCGCTCGGCGGTGAGGTCCCGCACCAGGCGCATCTGCCGGCCCTGGTGGGCGACACCCACGCGGACGCCGCGCTCGGCGAACTGATGAGCTGCGGCCTCCTCACCCCGGTCGGCGCGCGCTACCGGCTCGCCCCGGGCGTCGTCACGCAGTTGGAGGCGAAGGGGTACGCGGACGACGCCGTGGCCCACGCGCACACCGCCGCCCAGCACTACGCCTGGTGGGCGGCGCACCCGTCCGTCACCCCCGAACGCGTCGCCGCCGAGGCGGACGCCATCCTCGCGGCGATGGGTCCGCTGGTCCCCGGACAGGAGTCGGGACACCCGAGCGCGGCCGTCCTGCTGGCCCGCAGCGCCGCGCCCGCCTTCCTGGCGGGGCTCCACTGGGGCGCCTGGGAACGCGTCCTGCGGTCCGGCTCCGAGGCCGCCAGGATCGCCGGAGAAGTCGCGGAAGAGGCGTACTTCCACCACGAGTTGGGCATCCTCGCGCTCTGCGTCGGAAACCTGGACCGCGCCCGCGCGGAGCTGGAGGCGTCGATCGGCATGCGCGGGGCCGTCGCCGACAAGGTCGGCACGGTCGCGGGACGCAGGGCGCTGGCACTGGTCACGGACCGCGAGACGGGCCGGCCGGGCACGTCCACGCCGTTGGCGCTCCCGCCGGGGGCGGGACCGGGACTCGCCCCCGACGTGTCCGCGGCCCCGGCCGCGCTGTCGGACGAGAACGTCACGCTGGTCACCCGGCGCGATACCCCGGCGCCAGGACCGGGGTACCGCACCGCGCCGACGCCTGTACCCCACCGCCGCCGCCCGGCGCCCGGCGCCCGCCGCAACCTGGTCGCGGCGGGAGCGGGCGCGGTACTCGCGGCCGTCCTGGGCACGGTGGTGACGCTCGGCGCGACCTCGGGCAGCGACAACACCGGTACGGACAGGGTCCGTACGGGACAGTCCCCGGACCCGGACAACGGCGAGGGCGACCCGCCGGCCGACCAGCCCGTCGACGAGGCGCCCCCGAACACGGACGTCCAGCTCCCCGCACCGAGCACCTCGGGAAGCGCCGTCCCCTCGGACAGCGCGAGCCCGTCCGACTCGGCGTCACCGTCGGGCACACCGTCGGACAGCGCGTCGTCCCCCGACGACACCCCGTCGAAGCCGGGCAGCCCGTCCAAGCCCACGTCGAAGCCCCCGACCTCCCCGAGCAAGCCGCCGACGAGCCCGTCGACCCCGCCGTCGTCACCGTCGTCCCCGTCACCGAGCGAGGACCCCACGGAGGACCCCACGGACACCGCGCCACCACCGTCGTCCCCACAGACGACGGTGAGCGGCCCCGACCCGTCGCTGTCCGAGACGTCCCCGGAACCGACGGAGGCGTAGCCCGGCGCAGCGTCGTCGCCTTCGGCGGGGGCGTGGTCCGGGGTCCGTTGGGCCGGCGCCGGTGGTTCGGTACGGGGCTCGCGTCCGGGACTGCATGCCGTGCTTTTCCGGGGACACCCCCGGACCCCCGTACGGCGGGACTCTGCCCTGTCGTTGGTCCGGGCGTCCGCGCACCACACAGCACGCTCTACGTCCCGGCCACGCCCCCTGCGCGCCCCCCTTCACCGCCCGCACAAGCGACCCGGCCGTGCCCGGGGGCGGCGGCACCGTCCCGCGCCGGACCGCGGGTCACCCGCCAGAATCGGTGTGCCGTGAGTTGGTAGTACTCATGGCCGGGGTTGTCGGCCGCGTGATTGAGCGCCCACGCCTCCGTAATCCGCTGGACGTCGTCCACCGGGTCGGACGTGTCGTGGCAATCCTCGCACTCCACCATGAAGCGGGCCGCAGGCCTGTCGGAGCTGTCTGATCCCAGTACCAGGGACCCGATCCGGTGAATCACCGTGGGCAGCTGAGGTTCTTCGAATTGAGGCATCACAGGTTGCCCAACCCTTCCAAGACGCGCCGCATCAGCGCGGTCTCGACCTTCTCTTTGGCCGGCCCTTCCGGTACCCGCAGGTTGCCCGGCACTCGATGCGGAAGTGGCGCGGGTCCAGTGAACGGCTCTGATTGCTGTGAAAGCGCCAGCTCAGCCCAGACGATCTTTCCTCCGGCCGGCGCCTCAGAGGTGCCCCAGCGCTTGGCCAACTCGTCTACGAGGCAGAGGCCGCGCCCGATTTCGGCGTCCGCATCAGGATCTTTCAGAACGGGGAGAGCTGGGCTGTCGTCCCAGACCTCGACAAGCACGCTGTCGTCAATGATCTGAAGCTGCACTCCGATGAGGCGCTCCGCCTCGGTGGCCTGAACAGCGTTCGTGACCAACTCGGAGGTCACGAGTAGTGCCTCGTCGAGGATGCGCGATGCTCTCCACCATCGCAGCATCACCTTGGTGAACGCCCGTGCGCAGCCCACTGCTGTGGGCAACGCGACGAGTGTCAGCCGGTCCCAGGCCCGTAGCCGATCACTGGTTTGGGCGTGGTGTTCAGCAAGGGAGTGCACCTCGATTGAGAAGCTGAACTCCAGCCGGTCCAGCAACGCCTTCCGGAGCGCACGGTTCTCGCTGAGGTGACGGAGGGACGGCAGGATCACGTTGCCCGCACCAGTGCATCTGAGTACGTCGACCATCTCGTTGAAGCCGTCGAGTGAGCCGCTGACGAACTCGTGGTAGATACCACCGAGGTGGAGATGGTTGGCCTCGGCGTAGCGCCGCAGGATTCGCTCCACCTCGTATGCCTCCTGTTCGGCCTCATCAGAGAAGACGCGCATATAGCCATACGCGAAATCCTTTTCGTCCTTCACTGTTGTGCCCCCTGGATGATCCAGATCCGCGCGCCGATTTCCTGTTCGATGTGTTCGCGCATCGCTCTCTGCAGACCGGGAAGCCGGGCGAAGTGCCAAAGGGACGGCACGATTACGTCGCGGATGCGGCTCGTTCTGAGCGCGTCCGTCAGGCAGTCGAAGGCAGGTTCGTTGGAGCGAAGCCGCTCGATGAAGATGCGCTCCAACGCGAAGCCCTCACGCTCGGCGTGCGCCGCCATCTCGTTTTGCAAGGCGTCGTCTTCGACGCCGTATTCATCGGAAGCAGCCAGCCTCATATATCCATACATTCCAAGTCGCATCCATTCCTCCTGGTGGAACATGAGGACTCGACCGGCGGTGGGTATCCACTGCGCCGTCGGTCGACCCGATGGCCAGGAAACCGGTTTGACCTGGGGAAACCCACAGCATGATTGCCGCGTGAATGCCGCATCCACGCCGCATACGATCGACTGGCCTGCGGAGACGTCACTCGATTGGCTAGGCTGTTTCCCGCCCCGCGTCAGTCGGAGGGATGGGCGATGGCCGCGAAGCGGATACGGCTCGTTCAGCGTCGTAAGTCGGCAGGCTTCACACAGGAGTCCCTTGCCGGATACCTGGGTGTCGAGCGTTCGACAGTGGGTCGCTGGGAGAGTGCTGAAACAGAGCCGCAGGCTTGGTTACGGCCGAAGCTCGCTCGTGCGTTCCACATCAGCCGCGAAGAACTGCAAGCCGCTCTGGATGATGTGACGATCACTGAAGCGCGATCAAGTGAACGTGTGAACTATGCGCTTGATAACCCGGCTTCGGCCGACCTGCTGGTTGTCGCCTATCTGCACGAGCGGCTGCGACAGGTTGACGAATCCTACGATCAAGCGTCGTCCACCAGCTTGCTGGGGCCCGCCGGTGCCATTCACGGGCAGGTGCGGTTCCTCCGTGAGAACGCCGCCGATGCGCGCGTGCGCAGGGCTCTGTATGAGGTGGAAGCGGACTCGGCAATGCTCATGGGGCAACTGGTCTGGGACGTCAGCCAACGGCGCGACCACCAAGCACCGCTCGGCTACTTCGAGGAAGCGGTGAGCGCCGCGCGCCATGTGCGTGATCCCTCGACCGAGTCGTACGCCACGCTACGCATGAGCTTCGTGGCCCTCTACGGCGAGAAGAAACCAGAACAAGGCGTGCTGCTCGCGCAGCAGGCTGCCGACGTCGCGAAGCCGGCCAGTCCGTCCTTGACCGGCCTGAGCCTGCTGCACGTTGCCGAGGGGTACGCCATGACCGGCGAGCTCAAGGAGTGCGAGGCCGCGCTGAGGAGGGCAGAGGCCCAGTTCGACCGTGTGAATGACGACGATGTGTCGGCCGGGTACTACACGATCAACGAGTTCAACCGGCTCGCTGGATCGTGCTACCTGTTCCTCGACCGACCGGAACTGGCCGAGCCGATCCTCCGCACGACCACCCGTGCGCTGGTCTCCAAGAAGAAGAGCCAGGCCATCGCGCTCGGGAACCTGACACTCGCACTCCTCCGTCAAGGAAAGCTGGACGAGGCGGCCGGCGCCATGCATCGGACGATTGATGCCGTGGAACTGACGCGTGGCGGTGGAGGTCTTAATCTGGCGTTCTCGGCCGGTCGGGAGCTTCGACACTGGAGGCGAGAGCCCTGGGCGCAGGACATCAACGATCGTCTTCTTGCTCTGATGGCCGCGATGTGAGGACAGGTGGAGCGCGTGCGGAGCATCGACCAAGCCAAGCAGGCCGTACGGGAGATGGTGTGGCGTCGTCTCATAGCCGGAGGCGGCGCCCCCGGGGACTCGTACGGCAAGATTCCCGGGTTCTACGGCGCTGAAGCGACGGCGGAAGGGCTCGCCGAGCTGGACGTCTGGCAGCGAGCCGCCACCGTCAAGGCCAACCCTGACTATGCGCAGCTCCCGGTACGTGTCCGTGCGCTGAAGGATGGCAAGCGGGTCTATATGGCCGTACCGAGGATGGCGACGCTCCAGCCGTTCTACCTGCTCGATCCCGACTCCCTCGGAATCCCGGCCGAGGAGGCCGCCGGGAAACAGGGTGCGTCGCAGGTCGCTCGTCGCGTCGGCGTCGACGACATGCGGCCGATCGATGTGGTGGTGTGCGGCAGCGTCGCGGTCAACCGGTCGGGCGCGCGCATCGGCAAGGGGGCGGGTTACTCCGACCTTGAGGTGGCACTTCTGATCGAGGCGGGCCTGGTGACGGATCGAACGGTGATCGTCGCTCCGGTGCACGGGCTCCAGGTGATCGAGGAAGACATCCCTGAGACGGAGCACGACTTCAGTGTCGACTACATCGTCACGCCCGACGAGGTGATCTCCTGCACCAGCCCTCGTCGGCCGCGTGGTCTCGTATGGGGCGACCTGACGACCGAGAAGATCGCGGCGATTCCGTTACTGGCGGAGCGGCAGCGCAGCCAGTAGTACGGCACCCGAGCGCCGGCAGACCGATGGCCGGAGGCCCCGGCCCCCGGCCCAGCCACGACAACCGCACTCCCCGCCGGAGGCCAGCCGTCAGAACAGGCGCAGCTTGTCGTCCTCGATGCCCCTCATGCCGTTGTAGTCCAGCACCACGCACCCGATGCCCCGGTCCGTCGCCAGCACCCGCGCCTGCGGTTTGATCTCCTGCGCCGCGAACACACCTCGTACCGGCGCCAGATGAGGGTCCCGGTTCAGCAGTTCCAGGTAGCGCGTCAGCTGTTCCACGCCGTCGATCTCGCCGCGTCGCTTGATCTCCACCGCCACCGTCACGCCGTCCGCGTCCCGGCACAGGATGTCCACCGGGCCGATCGCCGTCGGGTATTCGCGGCGGATCAGGGTGTAGCCCTCGCCGAGCGTCTCGATCCGGTCGGCGAGCAGCTCCTGGAGGTGTGCTTCCACGCCGTCTTTGATGAGGCCGGGATCAACGCCCAGTTCGTGCGAGGAATCGTGGAGGACCTCCTCCATGGTGATGATCAGTTTCTCGCCCGCCTTGTTCACCACGGTCCACACGCCGGCGTCCGCGTCGGTGCCTTCCTTCAGCGTGCAGGGCGGTGACATCCAGTTGAGGGGTTTGTACGCCCGGTCATCGGCGTGGATCGAGACACTGCCGTCAGCCTTGATCAGGATGAGACGGGGTGCGGAGGGCAGGTGGGCGGTGAGCCGGCCCGCGTAGTCGACGGAGCAGCGGGCAATGACGAGACGCATGGTCGGCAACGCTACTCGACTGCCGCCGCCGCGCGCGATTCGCCCCGGAAGCCCCCTTCGTTATTGGCCGGTTGTGTTCCCATTCTGCTGGTGTGGTCCGGACAGCGCGCCTAACGTGGATGCAGGAGGTCGCCGGTCGTGCACGCTGCGTCGTCGTCCCCTCCTTCCCTGCCCGTAAGACCCCGCCTCCCGGGGTCGCGAGAGGAGAACCCATGTCGCTCGACGTCTCACCGGCGCTGTTGGATCAGGCCGAGCGAGGCGAGGTCGACGAAGCGGCTTTCGTCGACTGCGTCCGGACCTCCCTGCCTTACGCATGGGAGATGATCAGTTCTCTGGTGGCACAGCTGAAGGTGGACGGTGGACAGTTCGCCGACAACCAGACGCCCCCGCCGGACGAGCAAGCACGTAGTCAGCTGTTGCGCGCGCTCGCGAGTGATGCCATTCGCGGTGCGCTGCAGCGTCACTTCGGGGTGCGTCTCGCATTCCAGAACTGCCACCGCGTCGCGGTGTTCCCGCTGGACTCCTCGGTCGACGAGCGGCTGTCCCGATTCACCTCGGTGAGGGCTCAGTTGCTCAACCAGTCACCCGAACTCCGGGACTGCTGACGCCTCTTGCTGCCGCTCCGCACCGTGTCCGACGGTGTCGGAGCGGCAGCGTCACTCAGGCGAGCCGGGGCAGGACGTCCGCGCCCAGCCGCCGTACGTTCTCCTCCGTCGTCGCCAGATCGCCTGAGCCCTCCATGAGCAGGGCGAAGCGGGTGATGCCGGTGCGCTCCGAGGTGGCCGCCAGCCGGTCCGCGGCCAGCTCGGGCGGGCCCACCGGATGGAGGTCGCAGAGCAGTTCGGTGTACTCCACCGGGTCCCGCATCGCCCGGATTCTGTCGTCGACCGTGACATGGGCGCCGAGGCCCTGGCGCAGCCAGCCGGGCATCGCCTTGAGGAGCGTCTCGCTCGCCTCCGCGCGGCTGTCGGCGATCTGCGCCACCCCGGCCGATACATGCGCGGCGCCGGCGATCTCGTCCTCGGGACGGCCCGCCGCACGAGCGTGCGTACGCCACAGGGCGACCATCTCCGCCTTCTCCTCGTCGCCGCAGTGCATGCCGAGGAGCATCGGCAGGCCGTGCTCGGCGGCCAGTCTGACGCTCTTGGGCGAGGTGCAGGCCATGAGCGTCTCGGGGCCCGTGCTCGGTTCGATCAGCTCGTCGGGGCGCGGTACGACGGGGACCTCGCGGAAGCGGAAGCGTTCCCCCGATGCCGCCACGCGCGGCTCGCGCAGCCAGCGCAGCAGCAGGGCGAGGGACTCCGGGAAGTCCTCCTCGTAGGCCCGCAGGCCGGTGCCGAAGACCTCCAGATCGACCCAGGGGCCGCCGCGCCCCACACCGAGCGTGAACCGGCCGCCGGAGACGAGATGCAGCAGAGCCGCCTGCTCGCCGAGCGCCACCGGATGTACGTTCGGCAACACGCTGACCGCCGTACCCACCCGGATGTGGCGGGTTCGGCCGAGCAGCACCCCGGCCAGGGTCACGGCCGACGGACAGACGCCGTACGGCACGAAATGGTGCTCGGCGAGCCAGACCGAGTCGAGCCCGGATTCCTCCGCCAGCTCCGTGGTCCGCACCGCACGGTGCAGTGCCTCCCCCTGTCCCTGGCCCGGGAACTGGGCAGCCAGTACAAAAGCTCCAACACGCATCGCCTTCTGCCTCCTTGCGGCCGACGCGGCTCCCCCTACGGGCAACAACGTCTGACACGTGCCAAAGGCACGGCCCGGTTTGGAAATTCTTGCGATTGTCCGGTCAGTGCCTTCCGTGCGCGTGGCGGACTCACGCCGCGAGGTACGTGTACCCCATGTCGTGGGCCGTAGGCTGGAACGGAACCGTGCTGTCTGCCCCGTGAGGTGTCCTGTGTCCCCGCGCCGCAACCGCCCCCGAGGCGGCGAGAACCCGACCGAGCGAGCAGGCGAGGCGGGCGACCGGTACGGAGGCTTCCAGCGGTCGGAGTTCTGGCAGGGCGAGAGCTGGTCGGTGCGCCATGTCGCCGGGGCGAGCGCCGCGGGCAAGCGCTATCGCTGCCCCGGCTGCGACCAGGAGATCCCCGGCGCGCTGCCGCATGTGGTGGCCTGGCCCGAGTACGGCGGTGTCGACGACCGGCGGCACTGGCACCAGGCGTGCTGGAACGCGAAGGACCGCCGCACCACGCGGGTGCAGCGGTCCCGTAACGCGCCCAAGTACTGAACGGCACACCGCGGCGGGGCCGCGGGACGGCTCAGACGTCGCGCTTGTCGAGCGAGAAGAACGCCGCGAGCATCGCGATCGCCGTCACACCCAGCAGGATCCACAGCGGCTCCCAGCCCGAGGGCCCGGAGACGCGGGAACCGCTCTCGTAGAACGCCGACAACTGGCTCGGGACCGAGTAGTCGAACAGCGCCTCGCGCACCGCCGTGAGCGAATCCGAGAACATGAACATCGCGAGCACCAGCGGCAGCAGCAGCACACCGATCATGATGGTGATCGCCCCGGCGGAGTGCCGGATCAGTGTGCCGACCGCCAGCGAGAGCAGTCCGAGCGTCGCCAGGTAGAGGCTGACCCCGGCCGTGGCCCGCAGCCAGTCCGCGCCGGAGGGCGACTCCGCGCCCAGGATCGAGAGCTGCAGCGCCGACACCGTCATCGTGATCACCAGTGAGATCACGAAGACCAGCAGGAAGAAGACCAGCGACTTGGCCACCAGCACCCGGCCCCGGCTCGGGCAGGCGGTGAGGGTCGTACGGATCATGCCCGTGCCGTACTCCGACGCGATCGTCAGCACGCCCAGCGTGATCACGCACATCGAGCCGAGCAGCACGCCGAAGAAGCCGAGGGAGAGCACTTCCTGGCCGCTGGGGGCCGGCTGGCCGGAGACGCTGGAGACCACCACGGCCGTGAGGAGTCCGACGCCCAGCATCAGCACGATCATGACGCCGAGGGTCCACATCGTGGACCGCACGGAACGGAGCTTGGTCCACTCGGAGGCCAGGGCGTCGCCGAGATGGGCCCGGCGGACCGGGATCGGCGAGGTGTAGCCGGCGGCGAGCCCGTCGCCCTGCCACTGCGGGGCCTGCTGTGGCGCCTGGGACTGCGGAGGCTGCGGAGGCTGCGGAGGCTGCTGGTACGGGGTCGTCATCGGGCGTCCTCGTTGCTGTCGCGCTTCGTCATGTCTGCGGCGGGCGCCGCCGCGGGAGCGGCCGGCGGCGCGGACGCGCCCGCGGGTGCCGCCGTCGGAGCCGGGGCCGGCGCCGGGGCCGGCGCTGAGGCCGGCGCCGAGGCCGGGGGAGCGCCCGCGTACGGGTTGGCTCCGGGCGGCGGCGGGGCGTACCAGCCCTGCTGCGGCACCTCCGGGACGACGGGGCCCACGGGCCCCGCTGAGCCCTGCGGCGGCCCGTAGCCGGGCTGGTAGGGCGGCGCGAAGCCGGCCAGCGCGTCGGCCGTCGAACGGTAGTCCACTGCGTTCTGGGTCATCCGCATGTACGCCTCCTCCAGCGAGGCCTGGTGCGGCGAGAGCTCCCAGAGCCGCACCTCCGCCTCGTGCGCCAGATCGCTGATCCGGGACAGTGGCAGCCCCGTGACCCGCAGCGCCCCGTCCGGCTCGGAGAGCACCTGACCGCCCGCCTCGGCGAGCGCCGTGGTCAGCTTCTCGCGCCGCTGCGGATCGGTCTCCGGGGTGCGCACCCGCGCGAAGTCCGCCGAGTTGGCCGAGATGAAATCCTTGATCGTCATATCGGCGAGCAGCTGACCGCGCCCGATCACTATCAGGTGGTCGGCGGTCACCGCCATCTCGCTCATCAGATGGGAGGAGACGAAGACGGTACGGCCCTCGGAGGCCAGCTGCTTCATCAGGTTACGGACCCAGAGGATCCCCTCGGGGTCGAGACCGTTCACCGGCTCGTCGAACAGCAGCACCTGCGGATCGCCGAGCAGCGCCGCCGCGATACCGAGCCGCTGGCCCATACCGAGCGAGAAGCCTTTGGAGCGCTTCTTGGCCACGTCCTGGAGTCCGACGACCCCGAGCACCTCGTCGACCCGCGAGGCCGGGATCCCGGAGAGCTGGGCCAGCGACAGCAGGTGACTGCGCGCGCTGCGCCCGCCGTGCACCGCCTTGGCATCGAGCAGCGCGCCCACCTGGCGCGGCGCGTTCGGCAGCTGCCGGAAGGGATGCCCGCCGACCCGTACCTGCCCGGCGGTCGGCCGGTCCAGCCCGAGGATCATCCGCATCGTCGTCGATTTGCCGGAACCATTGGGGCCCAGGAACCCGGTGACGTATCCGGGCCGTACCTGGAAGGAAAGGTTGTACACGGCCGTCTTGGCGCCGTAGCGCTTCGTCAGGCCGACTGCCTCGATCATTCTCCAGCCCCATCGACAGGTCAGGTCGTCGGGGCAGTGGCCGTTCCTGACCTAAAGCCCCCGTAAGAGTTACGAGGATATCCGCGCCTTGACGGTTCCAGCCAAGTCGTTACGACGGAGCGTCGCCGGGTGAATTCCTCGTACGAGGTGCCGCGAAGTGCCGCGAACCGATGCGAAGTGCCGCGGGGAACCGTGTCCCCTCGCCAAGAGCCTACGCGTCCCGCCTCCGCATGACCGCGTATCCGCCCGCCAGCGCCGCCAGCACCCACAGGGCCATGATCCCGAGACCGCCCCATGGCCCGTAGGGGGCCGGACTGGAGCTCAGCGCGTTGGGGACGACCTGGGTGATCTGGCGGCCGGCCTGGTCGGGGAAGTACCGGGCGACCTCCTTGGCGCCGGGAACGGCCGCCAGGATCTGCGAGACCAGGAAGAAGAACGGCATCAGAATGCCGAGCGAGAGGACGGAGCTGCGCAGCATCGCCGCGACCCCCATCGAGAAGAGCGCGATCAGCGTCATGTACAGCCCGCTGCCGATCACCGCGCGCAGCACGTTCGGCTCGCCGATGGCCGTGCCGTGCGCGCCGAGCAGCGCCTGGCCCACGAAGAAGGCGAGGAATCCGGTCACCACCGCGACCGCCAGCGCCAGCACCCCGGCCACCAGGACCTTGCAGAAGAGGAACGTGCCGCGTCGCGGTACGGCGGCCAGCGAGGTGCGGATCATGCCCGAGGTGTACTCGGAGCCGACCACCAGCACTCCGAAGACGACCATCGCCAGCTGACCGAGAACCATCCCCGAGAAGCTGGTGTACGTCGGGTCGAAGGTGGCCCGCTCCTCCAGGGAGAGATCACCGAACTGGGAGTTCAGCACCGCGGACAGCGCGGCTCCCAGGGCGACGGTCACCACCAGGGCGCTGATCAGCGTCCAGGTGGTGGAGGAGACGGTACGGATCTTGGTCCACTCGGACCGGAGGACCGCCGGCACCGATGCCATGTCAGACCCCCTCGTCCTGCCGGCCCTCGTCCTGCCGGTCCTCGTCCTGCCGGTCCTCGTCCTGCCGGTCCTCGTCCTGCCGGCCCTCGCCCCGCCGGCCCTCGCCCCGCCGGTCGCCGTCCCTCCGGTCCTCGCCCCACCGCGGGCCCGCGTGGGCGTGGTACTCCACCGACTCCGCCGTCATCCGCATGAACGCCTCTTCGAGCGAGGCGCGCCGGGACGTCAGCTCGTGCAGCACGATCCCGTGCCGCGCGGCCAGTTCCCCCAGCTCCTCGGTGGACGCCCCGTCGACTTCCAGTACGTCGCCCTCCGCCTCGACGACGGTGAACCCCCCGGCGCGCAGCACGTCTTCGAGCCGCGCGCGCTCCGGCGAACGCAGCCGCGCGTAACCGCGGGAGTTCTCCCGGATGAAGTCCGCCATCGAGGTGTCCGCCAGTAGCCGGCCCTGACCGATCACGATCAAATGGTCGGCGGTCAGCGCCATTTCGCTCATCAGATGACTGGAAACGAAGACCGTGCGTCCCTCACGGGCCAGAGCCTTCATCAGATTGCGCACCCAGTGGATGCCTTCGGGGTCCAGACCATTCACCGGTTCGTCGAACATCAGGATCTCGGGATCGCCCAGGAGCGCGGAGGCGATCCCTAGCCGCTGCCCCATTCCGAGGGAGAAACCTTTCGGTTTCCTCTTCGCGACGGCGCTCAGTCCGACCATGTCCAGCACCTCGGTCACCCGGCTCGCCGGGATGCGATTGCTCTGCGCCAGACAGAGAAGATTGTTGTAGGCGGTGCGCCCGCCGTGCATGGCCCCGGCCTCCAGCAGCGCCCCGATGTGCTTGAGCGGATCGGCCAGCTCGCGGTAGCGCCTGCCATCGATCCGTACCGAACCGCCGGTCGGATTGTCCAGATCGAGCATCATCCGCATCGTGGTCGACTTGCCCGCGCCGTTGGGGCCCAGAAAGCCCGTCACCACCCCCGGTCTCACCCGGAAGGAGAGCCGATCGACCGCCACCGTGCGGCCGAAGCGTTTGGTGAGCCCCTGGACCTCGATCATGCGGACCAACCTAGGACGGCACAAAGCCCCCCGCCACCGGAGTGGCGAGGGGCCGGGCGTGCGCACTGATCAGGAGCGTTGTCCGGCCGGAAGAATTTTCCCGGCCGGACGGCCGCCCCGGGTCAGCGGGACTGCTGGGCCGGGACGCCGCGCGAGATCGGCTCGTCATCGGCCGGGGTGCCGGCGGCGGCCACCGCGGCACCGGTCAGCGTGGCCAGCATCTCGCGGACGTTGGTCAGCTGGGCGTTGATCGAGTCGCGGCGGTTGGTGAGCGCCGCCAGCTCGCGCTCCGACTCGCTGCGGATCCGGTCGGCCTTGGCGTTCGCGTCCGCCACGATGTCCTCGGACTGACGCTGGGCCGTCTCGACCGTCTGACGCGCCCGGCGCTCCGCGTCCGTGCGCAGCTTCTCGGCCTCCAGACGCAGCTGCTCGGCGCGGTGCTCGATCTCGGCCAGACGCTTCTCGGCCTTCGCCTGACGCGACGCCAGATCGCGCTCCGACTGCTCACGCCGCTTGGCGAGGTTCGTCTCGAAGTCCGCTGCGGCCTGGGCGGCCTTGGCGCGGGTCTCCTCGAAGAGCGCGTCGGCCTCCTCGCGCTTGGACTGCGCGTCCTTCTGCGCCTCCGAGCGCAGCGTCGCGGCGTCACCCTTCGCCTTCTCGACGATACGGACGCCCTCGTCCTCGGCCTTGGCCTTGCGCTCCGAGGCGAACGACTCGGCGTCGTTGCGCACCTGCTGCGCCGCCGACTCGGCCAGCTCGCGGTGCTGCTCGGCCGCGCGGCGGGCCTCCTCGCGCAGGTCCTTCGCCTCCTCCTCGGCGAGGCGGAGGATCTTCTCGACGCGGGCGCCGAGGCCGGCGTACGACGGCTCCGCGTCGCTGACCTGGGCCTGGGCGTTCTGCGTTTCGAGGTGCAGCTCCTCGATGCGCTTTTCCAGAGAGGTGATGCGGGCCAGAGCACTGTCACGGTCGGCGACGAGTTTGGTAATGCGGTCGTCCACCTGACCGCGGTCGTAACCACGCCGCACGAGCTCGAAGCCGAATGGGGAGGAAGTGTCGCTCATGGGGTTCCTGTCGAATGAGACCGGTGAGGTGATAGAGGGAATCCTAGGGGCCGAAGCGGCGTGTCATCGAGCCGATGCAGGTTTGGTATGGAGAATGTCCAGCCTTTTGAGTGGCTAGTGCCTCTCCCGGCCATGTCGGCCGTGTCGCGGCACTAGCTATCGGAAGATTTTCCACTCGAACGGGTGGTACCCGCCGCCGCACCCGCCTTGACGGGGTTGTCCTTCGCGGGCACGGCAGGTGCCTCGAACGACTCCAACGCTTCGAGTACGTCCTGAACACGGGAGATCTCGGCCTGGATGTCCTCCCGTCTGCGGACCAGTACGTCGAGTTCGCGTTTGCCCTCGTCGACGGTCTGTTTGGCCTGTTGGGCCGCGTCCGCGCGCAACTTCTCGGCTTCCCTGATGAGTTCGGCCTTCTTCAGCTCGGCTTCCTTGAGCAGCCCCTCGGCCTTCTTCACGGCGGCGATACGGACCTTGCTCGCCTCCGAACCGGCCTCGGCCACCAGCTCCTTGGCCTTCGCCTCCGCCTCCGCGCGCTGCTCGTTGGCCGCCTTCATCAGATTGTCGACGCGCTCGCCCGCGGTTCTCAGCTGCTCGGACGTCTCGCGCCTGGCCCGCTCGTGCAGTTGCTCGATCTCGGCCTCGACGCGTACGCGCAGCTCCTCGGCCCGTTCCCGGACGGCCGTCGCGTCTCTGCGCGCGCCGACGAGCAGTTCGTCCGCGTCCGTACGGGCCCTCTCCACCAGGGAGTTGCCCTCGACGGTGGCGTCCGCGGTGATACGGCCCGCCTCCTTGCGGGCGGCCCCCACCATCGTATCGGCCTGCGTCTCGGCCTCGGTGGCGGCCCGAAGAGCCTCCTCCTGGGCCTTGTTGATGAGCTGATCGGCCTGTTCCGCGGCGTCCGAGCGGCGCTTGGCCGCGTCCTTGCGCGCCTCGTCCAGGAGCCAGTCCGTCTCCTCCTGGGCCTCGCTCCTGAGCCGTTCCGCCGCGGCCTCGACCTCCCGCTTGAACTGCTCGGCGTCGATTCGCAGCCGCTCGGCGGCCTGCTGCGCGGCGCCCACCGTCTCGGCGGCCTCCGCGCGCATCCGCTCGGCCTCGCTCGTGGCCTCCCCGATGAGCCGGTCTGCCTGGCCCGCGGCGTCGCCGCGGATCCGGTTGGCGTCCTCACGGGCCTCGGCACGGGCACGGGCCGCGTCCTGCTCCGCCGAGGCGAGCGAGTCCGACGCCTCGGTCCGTACCCGCTGCGCGTACTCGGCGGTGTCGGCACGCAGCCGCTCCGCCTCCGCGATCGCCTCGCCGACCGTGCGCTCGGCGAGCGCCTGCGCGGCGTCCGTCTCCTCCTGGGCCCGGAGCCGGATCCGGTTGGAGTCCTCGGCGGCGCGCTCCCGCTCGGCGTACGCGTCGGCGCGCAGCCGGTCGGCCTCCTCCTGCGCCTCCGTCTTCGTCCGCTCGGCCGCGTGCTCCGCGGCGGCCCGCAGCCCGGTGATCTCCTGCTCGGCCTGGTCCTGGAGACCGGCGACGGAGTCCCGTACCTGCTGGGCGGTCTGTTCGGCGGCGGCGACCAGTTCCGTGGCGCGGTAGTCCGCCTCCGAGACCAGCCGCTGCGCCTCGGTCTGGGCCTCCTCGACGCGGTTACGGGCCGAGGCGAGCAGCTCCTCGCTCTGCTCGCGGGCCCGCTCGCGCTCCTGCTCCGCCTCCGCGCGGGCGGCCGTCAGCGTCTCCTCGGCCTCGCGGCGGCGGCGGGTCGCCTCCTCCTGCGCGGCGGAAAGCGCCTCGGCGGCCTCGGTGCCGACCCGCTCGGCGGCGGCGGCTGCCTCGGTCCTGATCCGGTCGGCGCTCTCCTGCGCCTCGGTCTTGAGCCGCTCGGCTTCCGTGGCGGCCTCGGAGCGCAGCCGTACGGCCGCGGTCTCCGCCTCGGCGCGCGACTGCGAGGCGTCGGCGGCGGCCTCGTCACGCAGCCGCTCCGCCTCCTGCTCGGCCTGCGCCTGGAGCGTACGGATCCGCTCCGCTGCCTCGGCGCGCAGCCGGTCGGTCTCCTCCGCGGCCTCCCGCCGGATCCGCTCGCTCTCGGCGCGGGCGTCGGTGAGCGCCTCCTCGGCGGAGGACAGCCGCTGCTCCGCCTCCGTGTGCAGCCGCGTCAGCTCGTCGGCCGCCTCGGCCTTACGGGACTCGACGCCCCGCTCGGTCTCCTGGCGCAGCTCGGCCGCGGCCTGCTCGGCGGCGGACTTGGTGGCCTCGGCCTGCTCCTCGCCCTCGGCGCGCAGCCGGTCCGCCTCGGCGCGGGTGCGCTCCAGGGTCTCCTCGGCCTGCCGGCGCAGCGTCGTGGCGCGCTCGATGGCCTCGGTGCGTACGCGCTCGCTCTCGGTGGTGGCGCCCGAGCGCAGCTCGTCCGCGTCCGCCTTGGCCTTCGTCAGCAGTTCCTCGGCGGACTTGGCCGCCTCCTCGATCTTCTGGACGGCCTCGCGGCGCGCCTCGCCGCGGATCCGCTCGCCCTCCGCGACCGCCTCGGCCCGCAGCTGCTCGGCCTCGCCGCGCAGCCTGCGCGCCTCCTCCTGCAGCTCGACGGTCTTGGCGCGGTACTCCTTGGTGTCGTCCTTGGCCGCGCCCTTGAGCTGGTCGGCCTGTTCCGCGGCCTCGCCGCGCAGCCGGTCCGCCTCGGCCTCGGCCTCGCGGCGGATCCGCTCGGCCTCCTCGCTCGCGGACTTGGTGGTGGCCTTCGCGTCGTCGGATGCCTTGGTGAGCACCTCTTCCGCGGTACGGGCCGCCTTGGCCAGCTGGGCCGCGGTGTCCTCGGCGGCGACCGTACGGGCCTTCTCGGCGGCCTCCGCGACGAGCTTCTCGGCCTGGGCGCGGGCGTCGGCGAGCGCCTGCTCGGCCTCGGCCTTGGTCGCCTCGGCCTCCTGCGTCGCCTCACCGACCAGCCGCGCGATCTCCGACTTGGCCGTACGCGTGCGCTGCTCGTTCTGCGACTCGGCGGCGGCCAGCCGCTTGACCGCGGCCTCCTTGGCCTCCGCGGCGACCTTCTCCGCCTCGGCGCGGGCCTCCCGCAGCCGCTCCTGCGCCTCCTGCATCCGCTGCTCGGCCGCGCGGCCCAGCTCGGCGGCCTGCTGGCGGGCCTGGTCGGCCTCGGCGGTGGTGGACATACGGAGCTGCTCGGCGTGGCTGGTGGCCTCCTGCGCCTGCGAGGAGGCGGCGTTCAGCAGCCGCTCGGCGTCCCTGCGGGCCCGCAGCAGGATCGCTTCGGCTTCCGAGCGGGCCGTCTCGGACTCCGCGCCCAGCCGCCGCCGTGCCTCCTCGGTGACCCGGGCGGCCTCCGCGCGGGCCGCGGCCAGGGACTGCTCCGCCTCGGCGCGGGACTCGTCGAGCAGCCTCCTGGCCTGGGATTCGGTACGGGCACGCAGCTGCTCGGCCCACGCGACGTTCTCGTTGACATGCGACTCGACGGTCTGCCGGCGCTCCGCCAGCTCCTGGTCGAGCCGCTGCCTGCGCTGCACGGCCTCGGCGTGCAGCTCGGCCTGGAGCCTGGCCTGGTGCTCGGCGTGCTCCTGGAGGATGCGCTGTGTCTGGGCGCGCGCGTCCCGCAGCTCGCGCTCGGCGTCCGCGCGCATCTGCTCCGCCTGCATCTGGGCGTTCCGCAGGTGCTGTTCGGCCTGATAGCCGAGGTCCCCGCTGTCGTACGACGAGGGACGGGTCGCCAGCGTACGGCGTGCCTCGTGGAGCTTGGCGCGCAAGACCTCGACCTGGTAACCGAGGTCCTCGGCGTGCTGGACGGCCTTCTCCCGCGCGGTCTTCAGCCGGTCCATCTCGGCTTCGAACCGCGAGAGGTGGTCGTCGTCAGCTCGGTGGCTCTCCTGGCGTTCGTAGCCCCGCACTGCGCGGTCCCATCCGTCCCCTGGTCGCAACTGCCCAATTGAGCACCGTTCGCGGCGAACGGCCCCCCGGGGAATGGTGACAGATCTTCGGCAGGGGCGCGGCCCCGGCCCGGCCCCGGCCCGGAGCGCCCCACTCTACCGGGCCGGGAATCCTTAAGGTCAGTGCTCCGGGCGGGAGGTGACGAGTTCTGTGAGTACGCCGTGGCAGTCCTTGGGGTGGAGGAACGTGATGCGGGAGCCCATGGAGCCGGTGCGGGGCTCGTCGTACAGAACGCGTACGCCCTTGTCACGGACCGACTGGGCGTCACCGTCGACATCCGCCGTACCGAACGCGATGTGGTGAACGCCCTCGCCGTTCTTCGCCAGCCATTTCCCGACGGCCGAATCCTCCCGGATGGATTCCAGGAGCTGGAGGTACGAAGCCCCGCCGTCGGACGTCTCGTTGATCTTGAGCATGGCCTCCCGGACGCCCTGCTCCTCGTTGACCTCGGTGTGGAAGACCTCGAAGCCGTAGGTCGCCCGGTAGAACTCGACGGTCTTGTCGAGGTCGAAGCAGGCGATTCCGATGTGGTCGATTCGCGTCAGCATGGAGACAGTGCAGCGTCACCGGGGTGATTACGCAACGTGCGCGCGATCACACGCGCTGCCTGGTGACCCGTGAGAGAACCGCTCAGTACATTGAAAGTAAACCCTCGTTCACTCCTCAAGCTGTACGCAAAGGGGATCGCGTCTCATGTCGGATACGAACACCACCAGATCTGTGATCGTCGCGGGCGCCCGCACGCCCATGGGGCGGCTCCTGGGCTCGCTGAAGTCCTTCTCCGGCGCGGAGCTGGGCGGCTTCGCGATCAAGGCGGCGCTGGACCGGGCCGGGATCAGCGGCGACCAGGTGCAGTACGTGATCATGGGCCAGGTGCTGCAGGCCGGGGCAGGGCAGATCCCGGCACGCCAGGCCGCGGTCAAGGGCGGCATCCCGATGAGCGTCCCCGCGCTCACCGTCAACAAGGTCTGTCTCTCCGGACTCGACGCGATCGCGCTGGCCGACCAGCTGATCCGCGCCGGCGAGTTCGAGGTGGTGGTCGCGGGCGGCCAGGAGTCGATGACCAACGCCCCCCACCTGCTCCCCAAGTCCCGTGAGGGCTACAAGTACGGCGCCATGGAAATGCTCGACTCGATGGCGTACGACGGACTGACCGACTCGTTCGAGGACATCGCCATGGGCGCCTCGACCGAGAAGCACAACACCCGGCTCGGCATCGCGCGCGCCCCGCAGGACGAGTTCGGCGCGCTCTCCCACCAGCGGGCCGCGGCGGCGCAGAAGAACGGTGTCTTCGAGGCCGAGATCACGCCCGTCGAGATCCCGCAGCGCAAGGGCGACCCGGTGCTCTTCGCGCAGGACGAGGGCATCCGCGCCGAGACGACCGTGGAGTCCCTGGCCAGACTGCGGCCCGCGTTCTCCAAGGACGGCACGATCACGGCCGGCACGTCCTCGCAGATCTCCGACGGCGCGGCGGCGGTCGTGGTGATGAGCAAGGCCAAGGCCCTGGAGCTGGGTCTTGAGTGGATCGCCGAGATCGGCGCGCACGGCAATGTGGCGGGCCCGGACAACTCGCTCCAGTCCCAGCCGTCGAACGCGATCCAGCACGCCCTGAAGAAGGAGGGCCTCGGCGTCGACGACCTCGACCTCATCGAGATCAACGAGGCGTTCGCGGCCGTCGCGGTGCAGTCAATGAAGGACCTCGGGGTTTCCCCGGAAAAGGTGAATGTGAACGGCGGCGCGATCGCCCTCGGGCACCCGATCGGCATGTCGGGCGCCCGGCTCGTTCTCCATCTCGCGCTGGAGCTGAAGCGGCGCGGCGGCGGGACCGGCGTGGCGGCGCTGTGCGGTGGCGGCGGCCAGGGTGACGCGCTGATCGTGCGCGTGGCCCAGTAGGAACCGAGCGGGTACGCGGCGGTGCGGATACGGGTACGGACCGAAGGAACGGAGCTGTGATGCAGGACGTCCCCGAGCTGGTGGCTCAGGCACGAGAGGGCCGGCCGCGGGCCGTGGCCCGGCTGATCTCACTGGTCGAGGGGGCGTCCCCGCAGCTGCGCGAGGTGATGGCCGCGCTGGCACCGCTCGCGGGCAACGCGTATGTCATCGGGGTGACCGGATCGCCCGGTGTCGGCAAATCGACCTCGACCTCCGCGCTGGTCTCCGCCTACCGGAAGGCGGGCAAGCGGGTCGCGGTCCTGGCCGTCGACCCCTCGTCCCCCTTCTCCGGCGGCGCCCTGCTCGGCGACCGCGTCCGGATGTCCGAGCACGCCTCCGACCCCGGTGTCTACATCCGCTCCATGGCCACCCGCGGCCATCTCGGCGGACTGGCCTGGGCCGCGCCGCAGGCGATCAGGGTGCTGGACGCGGCGGGGTGCGACGTGATCCTGGTGGAGACCGTCGGGGTCGGCCAGTCGGAGGTCGAGATCGCCTCCCAGGCCGACACCTCGGTGGTGCTGCTCGCGCCGGGCATGGGCGACGGCATCCAGGCCGCGAAGGCCGGGATCCTGGAGATCGGCGATGTGTACGTGGTCAACAAGGCGGACCGTGACGGCGCCGACGCGACGGCCCGCGAGCTCAATCACATGCTGGGCCTCGGCGAATCCCGGGGCCCCGGCGACTGGCGGCCGCCCATCGTCAAGACCGTCGCCGCGCGGGGCGAGGGGATCGACGAGGTGGTGGAGGCCCTGGAGAAGCACCGCGCCTGGCTGGAGGAGCACGACGCCCTCGCTCTGCGCCGCGCCCGCCGCGCGGCCCGCGAGGTGGAGACCATCGCGGTCACCACGCTCCGCGAGCGCATCGGCGATCTGCACGGCGACCGGCGGCTCGGCGCGCTGGCGGAGCGGATCGTGGCGGGGGAGCTGGACCCGTACACGGCGGCGGACGAGCTGGTCGCGGGGCTGACGGACGGGGCGTGACGGAGGGTTCTGACGCACCGGGCTGACGTACCGGCCTGACGCGCCGGGCCTGACGCGCGGGTTTCGGCGTTCGGGTCCGGCGTTCGGGTCTGACGTACTCGGGGTCCGGCGTTCGGGGTCCGGCGTACGGGCCTGGCGTATGGGGTCCGGCGTACGGGTCTGACGTACGGGTCCGGCGTATGGGTCCGGCGTATGGGGTCCGACGCGCCGGACCGCCCGGCCGCGGTGGCCGGGCGGGGGCGCGGGTGACCGTGCCGGTGGGGCGGCTCAGCAGTCCCGGGCCGGTGTCTCAGTCGTCGTACCGGTCGTCGTCGTGGTCAGCGCGGTCGCCATGGCCGTCACGGCCGTCGTCGTCGTCGCGGTCCACGGTGACCTTGCCGGTCGTGGCGTGCACGTTCAGCTCGTGCGTACGGCCGTCCTCGCCCCGTACGTCGATCTCCCAGCGGCCGTCGTGGTCGTCGTCGATCTCGGCGGAGGTCACCGTTCCGGGTACGGAGGCGAGGGCGGCGGCCACCGCGCGCCGGACGTCCACGGAGGCGGCGCGCAGCGCGGCGCGGTCGTCGCCGTGGTCGTCATCCCGGTCGTCGTCACCGTCGTCGTCGCGGTCCACCCGCACCGAGCCGGTGGCCGCGTCGACGCGCAGTTCGTGCCGGCGGTTGTCCTTCCCGAACAGGTCGATCTCCCAGTGGCGGCCGCCGTCGTCGTCCCGCTCGACGGAGGCCACGGCGCCCGGGTGCTCCCTCAGGGCCGCGGCGGCGGCCTCGCTCGCGGTCAGGCCCGTACCGCTTCCGCCGGCCTGCTGCCGCTTCACCGGCGCGCGGTCGTCCTTCCCATCGTCCTTGCCGCCTTCCCTCGCGCCGTCCCTCCCGTCGTCCTGGGAGTCGTCCAGGATGTCGTTCCCGGAGTCGTCCGACACCACTCCGAGCTGTGCGACCGGCGCGGGCGGCGTCGCCGAACCCGTGGTCCCCCGGCTGTCGTCGCCTCCCATGGCGACCGCCGTGTAGGTGCCGCCGCCGATCAGTGCCGCCGCGGTAATGGCCGCGATGACGAGATTGCGCTTCATGAGGGGTCCTCCCCGAGTCGGTCTGTGTGGAACGACTTCAATGTGGCGGAGGGAAGCTGAAGCCAGCCTGAAGCCACCTGAAGTGATCTTCAGGTTCCGTTTGGGAAGCTGGGGCCATGCGCTTGTTGATCGTGGAGGACGAGAAGCGGCTCGCGGTGTCGCTCGCCAAGGGGCTGAGGGCCGAGGGCTTCGCCGTCGACGTCGTCCACGACGGCCTCGAAGGGCTGCACCGGGCGGGCGAGGGCGTATACGACCTGGTCGTGCTCGACATCATGCTGCCCGGTATGAACGGCTACCGCGTCTGCGCCGCTCTGCGCGCGGCCGGTCATGACGTACCGATCCTGATGCTCACCGCGAAGGACGGCGAGTACGACGAGGCGGAGGGGCTGGACACCGGCGCCGACGACTATCTGACCAAGCCGTTCTCGTACGTCGTGCTCGTCGCCCGGGTCAAGGCCCTGCTGCGCCGCCGCGGCTCGTCCGGCGCCTCGCCCGTGCTGCGGATCGGGCGTCTCACCGTCGACACCGCCACCCGCCGTGTCTTCCGGGACGGGACCGAAGTGGCGCTCACCGCCAAGGAGTTCGCGGTACTCGAACAGCTGGCGGTCCGGGCCGGCGAGGTGGTCGGCAAACCGGAGATCCTGGAGCACGTCTGGGACTTCGCCTACGACGGCGACCCCAACATCATCGAGGTCTACATCAGCGCCCTGCGGCGCAAGCTCGGCGCCGCGGCCATCCAGACGGTGCGCGGCGCCGGGTACCGGCTGGTCGCGTCATGAGCGCGCGTGGACGCCGGTTCGCGTCCTCCGTACGGGCCAGGGCCTCGCTCGGCGCGACGGCCGTCGTGGCGGTCGCGCTGGTGGCCGCCGGGATCGCGGTCGTCCTCTCGCTCCGCTCGAACCTCACCGCCCAGGCCGACCGGAGCGCCGACAGGGCGGCGCGCGATGTCGCCCTGGAGATCGCCTCCCTGGTGCCGGACCAGACGTCGTACGCGGGGCTCGACCTGCCGGACGACACGGAACATCCCGTACAGGTGAGCGACGAGCGCGGCCGGCTGCTCAGGGCGAGCGAGGACCTCCAGCGGATCAGCGGTACGGGGGTGTCCGCGGTGACCCCTGCCAAGAGCCCCGCGGCGAGCCCCGCGCCGGGCGGCACCGCGGCCCCGGGCGGCGACGACAGCGCCGACGACGACAGCGACGCGGACGGCAAGGGGAGTGACGACAGCGGCGGGGACGGCAAGGGGAGTGACGACAGCGGCGGGGACGGCAACGGGAGCGACGACAAGGGCGGGGACGACGACGGGAGCGGCGACGACGACCCCGCGGTCGGCGAGATCAGCGACCGCACCTCCTACACCGACGGCAGCGCGACGGTCGATGGCAGGACCGGTGACTACCGCTTCGCCGCGGTGGAGGTGACCGACCGCGCGGGCGAGACGGTCGTCGTCCACGCGGGCGCCTCGCTCGCGGACCGCCAGGCCGCGGTCAACACCACCACCGTTTCCATGCTGCTGGGGCTCCCCGTCCTGCTGCTGGTCGTCGGGGGAGTGACCTGGCTGGTGACCCGGCGGGCGTTCCGGCCGGTGGAGGGCATCCGGCGCGAGATGGCGGCCATCACCGCCTCGACGGATCTCTCCCGGCGGGTGCCCGAGCCGGCCACGGACGACGAGGTGGCCAGGCTGGCCCGTACGACCAACGAGACGCTCACCGCGCTGGAGGCCGCGGTCGAGCGGCAGCGCCGCTTCGTCGCGGACGCCTCGCACGAACTGCGCAGCCCCATCGCCTCGCTCCGTACCCAGCTCGAAGTGGGCGACGCCCACCCGGAGTTGCTGGACGTGCCGGGCGCGGTCGCGGACACCGTACGGCTCCAGCAGCTCGCCGCGGATCTGCTGCTGCTGGCCCGGCTGGACGCGGGGGAGCGGCCGGGGCGGGCGCGGTTCGACCTGGGCGCGATGGTCCGTGAGGAGGTCTCGCAGCGGACCGCGGACCGTGTCCCGGTCACGCTCGATGTCCGGCCGGGGCTCGAAGTGGCCGGATCACGCGGCCAGTTGGCCCGGGTGCTGGGGAATCTGCTCGACAACGCCCAGCGCCACGCGCACGCGTCGGTCTCCGCGTCCGTGTACCGGTCGGGCGGCCGGGTGGTGCTCGCGGTGGCCGACGACGGCTCCGGGGTGCCGGAGGCGGAGCGCGAGCGGATCTTCGAGCGGTTCGTACGGCTCGACGACGCACGCAGCCGTGACGACGGTGGCGCCGGTCTCGGTCTGGCCATCGCGCGCGATGTGGCCGCGCGCCATGACGGCACGCTCACGGTCGGCCGGGCTCCGGAGGGCGGCGCCCTGTTCGAGCTGCGCCTGCCCAGGCCGGACGGGGCGGACCCCGCCGACGGCCCCGACGGCCCCGACAGCCCCGACAGCGGCGTCGGTGCCAACGACGCCGGTCACGCCGCCTGAGCCGGGCAGCCCGGCCGCCGGAGTGCTCCGGCGGCCGGGTCCCCGGACCGGGAGACCCGGTCTCGTCTCAGCTCTTGCCGCGCCGTCCGCGCAGCTGCTCGGCCACCGGCGTCAGCGACGCCCGCAGCTCCGCCAGCGCCTCGGGCGTGAGCAGATCGATGAAGTGCTTCCGTACGGACGCGACATGGTGTGGCGCGACCTTCTGCATGGTCTCCATCCCGTGGTCCGTCAGGACCGCGTAGAGCCCGCGCCGGTCCGACTCGCAGTTCTCCCGGCGGACCAGCTCCGCGGTCTCCATCCGGGTGATCTGATGGGAGAGCCGGCTCTTGGACTGGAGCGTGGTGGCCGCGAGGTCACTCATCCGCATGCGCCGGTCCGCCGACTCCGAGAGGTTCACCAGGATCTCGTAGTCGTTCATGGTCAGGCCGAACGGCTGAAGGTCTTTCTCCAACTGGTGCGTCAGCAGTTTGTTGACATCCAGATGGGTGCGCCAGGCGCACTGCTCCGCGTCGGTCAGCCAGCGGGTGGCGGTCTCGGTCTCCATGTATGGATTCTACCTAAGAAGTTGAAATCTGTACGAAGCGTCCGGATGTGACGCCGCGCACCCGATCACCGGCCGGGGGCGCAGGCGTTCGACGTCACACTCCGCAGACTACCGCTCACAGACCGAAGCGACGCTGGAGATCGCCGAGCTGCCCCGGCATCCGGGGCGTGGACCCCTGCGATCCCTGGTGCCCGGAGTGTCCCGAGGGGGCACCGCCCGGCACCCCGGGCTCCGACACGACCGCGCCCAACGGCTGCTCCGCCATCAGCAGTTCCGTCGACTGCAACAGCACCGTCCCGGCTCCGACGAACTCGAACTGATGCTCCTCGCCCGACGTACCGCCGATCCCCGTCAACGACCTGAGCCCGCCCAGCACTCCGGACATATAGCCATGATCGTAGTGGTGGCAGGGGGACGGGCAGTCCGCCCAGCCCACCAGCGCCTGCGGGTCCACCCGCAGCGGCGGCTCCATGAAGACCACGGGTCCGTTCGACGCCGCCACGAACTTCCCCGTACCGATCAGCGTCAGAAAGCCCGGCACGATCGACTGCTTCAGCGCCAGCGTCGGCTGGTACGCCAGCAGATTCCCGGACCGGATCGTCAGATTGCCGTCCTCCAGATCGAACGAGTTGACGTCGAAGGCGCGGTCGGCGAGCAGCATCTTGCCGCTGCCCTCCGCCACCACCCAGTCACTGGCGTGCAGCGGTGAGTGGAAGCTCGTACGCACCAGCCGCTCGAACCGGCCGTGGCCGATGCCGTCGAAGTTGATCTGCCCGTAGTAGGCGATCATCTTCCCCTTCTGCAGGAACCACTGGCTCCCCTTCAACTCCACACAGAAGGTGTACGCGTTGACGTTGTCGTCGCTCGGCAGCGTCATCGGGTCATGGATCACGGGCGTGCTCACAGCTTCTCCTCCGACGCCTGGACGTACACCGCGCCACTGCCGCTCAGCTCCAGCTGGAACGCCTCGCCGGAGCCGCGCCCGACCATGTCGCGCCAGCCGAGCGCCGTGGACAGCTTGTTCCGTACGTCGCCGTGGTGCGCGACATACGCCTGCGGGTCCACATGGATCTCCCGGCCCGGGGTGATGGGCACCTCGATCACCCCGCCGTGCGCCATCACCGCGACCGCGCCATGGCCCTTGAGCGTGGTGGTGAACAGGCCCTGTCCTGTCACCTGTCCGCGCACCATGCCCATGACCCCGCCCTGCGAGCCCAGGAACATCGTGCCCTGCTGGAGGGTCCCGTCGAAGGCGAGCAGCCGGTCCGCCTCGACGCACAGGGTGTCGCCCGCCAGATTGATGACCTGGATGTGATGGCCGCCGTGGCCGAACATGACGGTGCCGCTCCCCTCGACCGTCATCAGCGGGGTCGCCTCATTGGCCACCCGCCGTCCGATCATGGACATCAGACCGCCCTGGCCGCCCTGGATGTTGGGCGTGAAGCTGACGTCGCCGCGGTACGCGAGCATCGCGCCGCGCTGGCTGAACATCTTCTGGCCGGGCAGGACCGTCGCCTCGACCATCTTCGAGTTGATCTCGCGGAACGGCATCAGACATCGCCCCCGATCGTGTTCCGCTCGCTCGGCTGGACATAGACGAGCCCGTCGCCCTCGAAGCGGATCTGGAAGGCCTCGCCCGATCCCTCGCCCATGAACGTACGGAAGTTGACGCCGGACTGGAACTTCTGCTGGAGGTTGCCCTGGTGGGCGATGTAGGCGCCGGGGTCGACCTGGAGCGGGTACTGCGGGGTCACCCGCAGGATCACCGCCTGGCCGTCCGACATGATCGCGGCCTGGCCCATGCCCTCGACGGTGGTGGTGAACAGGCCGCTGCCGGACGCCCCGCCCCGGAGCCCCGTGAACGACGTGCCGGTACGCAGCCCCGCGTCCGCGCAGAGCAGATTGCTCGCCTCGACGAAGAGCTTGTCGCCGTGCAGCGAGACGAGGCTGATCTCGCTCGCGCGGTCGGCGAAATAGCAGGTGCCCTCGCCCTTCACCTCCATCACGGTCATCTGTTCGCCGGTGAGCCGGCGGGTCACCATCCCGCGCAGACCCTCACCGCCGCCGGACATCTTCTTGAACGCCATCCGGCCGTCGTACGCGACCATCGAGCCGTTCTTCGCCTTGACGGCGTCGCCGGTCATGTCGACGGCGAGCACCTTGCTGCCTTGCAGTCGGAACTGAGCCACGGATCGAAGGTAACGGGCGGCACCGACAGGGAACAGGGCCCACGGTCCGGGATCACCCCCGACCCGACCCTGATAACGGTCGGGCAAAGCCGTGCTGCCACAATAAGAGCGCGCTTGTGCACACATTCACAAGATCACGTCTGCCCCCGACGCCGAAGGTGCCTCCCCGTGGACATCAAGACCGCCTCCTCCCTCCATCGCCTCCGCCTGGTCTCCGCCCCGGAGGCCGTGTCGTTCCTGCTGCTCCTCGTCTGCTCGGTGCTCAAGCGCACGACGGACTTCAACGCGGTCCCCGTCATGGGCGCCGTCCACGGTCTGCTCTTCGTGCTGTACGTGGTCTTCTGGCTGGACGCCTGGAACCGCACCAAGTGGTCCTTCGGCACCGCGGCCCTCTACTTCGTCCTGTCGGTCCTGCCGGCCGGCGGCTTCTTCGCCGAGCGCAAGCTCAAGCGCGCCGCCGACGACGCGGTCATCGCCTCCCGCGCGCGCCGCGAGGGTACGGTGAGCGCATGATCGTCGCCTTCTCGGTGAGCCCGCTGGGCGTGGGGGAGGACGTCGGGGAGTACGTCGCCGACGCCGTCCGTGTCGTCCGCGAGTCCGGGCTGCCCAACCGTACGGACGCCATGTTCACCTCCATCGAGGGGGAGTGGGACGAGGTGATGGACGTCGTGAAGCGGGCCGTCGCCGCGGTCGAGGCCCGCGCCGGGCGCGTCTCGCTCGTCCTCAAGGCCGATATCCGGCCCGGGGTCACGGACGGGCTCACCTCGAAGGTCGAGACGGTGGAGCGCTACCTCGCCGGCTGAGCCCCGCCTCTTCCGCGACCCGCCTCGGCCCGTGCCGCTCCGTCTCGACGCGTACCGCCCCGTCTCGATCCGTACCGACCCGCGTCAACCCGTACGCAGTAATCTCCGCGCAGAGCGCCGCTCACTCGGACGCCTCCAGTCGACACGCCGAAGAATGTCCCTTTTTGTGGGGATATCGATCTGGTGCGACAGCTGGAGGCATCCGTGCGGCCGGAGGGTTCCGAGTTCGACTACGACTACGACGTCCACAGCTGCCTGGCCGGTCCGCTCAGGGAACCGGACCTGGCCGTGGCCTACCGGGTGCGCTACCGGAGTCTGCTCGCGCGGGAACCCCACCGAATAAGAGCCGTCCTGCTGATGGCCCTGGCGCCGCTGCTCTCCGGCGTCCTGCTGGTCTATCTGGTCTGGCCCACCCACCGGACCGAGCGCGACGGCGGCGGCCGGCTGCTGGTGATCCTCGATCAGGTGATGCTCGGCTCGATCGGGCTCATCGCCCTCTTCATGCTCGTCAACGTCACGTCGGTCGCCCACGCCACGATGGTCGCCAGGGACCCCATACCCGTCCCCGCCGAGCCCGGCACCCGCGTCGCGTTCCTCACCACCTACGTCCCGGGCAAGGAACCGCTCGCCATGGTGCGGGCCACGCTCGAAGGAGCCGTACGGCTGCGCCACAGCGGCCCGCTCGACATCTGGCTGCTGGACGAGGGCGACGACACCGCCGCCAGGGCGCTCTGCGAGGAGCTGGGGGTCCGCCACTTCACCCGGCACGGCATACCGGAGTGGAACCGCCGGCGCGGCGTGCACAAGGCACGCACCAAACACGGCAACTACAACGCCTGGCTGGCCGCGCACGGCGAGGAGTACGACTTCTTCGCCTCCGTCGACACCGACCATGTGCCGCTCCCGAACTTCCTGGAGCGGATGATGGGGTACTTCCGCGACCCGGACACCGCCTTCGTCGTCGGCCCCCAGGTGTACGGCAACTACAGCTCACCGGTCACCAAGGCCGCCGAGTCCCAGCAGTTCCTCTTCCACGCGCTGATCCAGCGGGCCGGCAACCGCTACCACGCCCCGATGTTCGTCGGTACGAACAACGTCGTCCGGGTCAGGGCGGTCCTGCAGGTAGGCGGGCTGTACGACTCGATCACCGAGGACATGGCCACCGGGTTCGAGCTGCACCGCACCAGGAACCCGGTCACCGGCCGGTTCTGGCGCTCCGTCTACACCCCCGACGTCCTGGCCGTGGGCGAGGGCCCCGCCTCCTGGACCGACTTCTTCACGCAGCAGCTGCGCTGGTCGCGGGGGACGTACGAGACGCTGCTCAAGCAGTACTGGAAGGCGCCGTTCCGGGTGCCGCCCGGACGGCTGCTCAGCTACACGCTGATGCTCGTCTACTACCCGATGACCGCCGTCAACTGGTTCCTCGGCATTCTCAGCTGCGTTCTCTTCCTCTGGTTCGGCGCCTCGGGCACCCAGGTCTCGTCCTCGGTCCTGCTGATGCTCTACAGCGACGCCGCGGCGCTGCAGATCGGGCTCTACCTCTGGAACCGGCGGCACAACGTCTCGCCCCACGAGCCGCGCGGCTCGGGCGGTCTCGCCGGAATGGCGATGTCCGCGCTCTCCGCGCCGGTCTATCTCAGATCGCTGGTCTCGGCGCTCCTCCGCACCCGCGGGCGCTTCGTGGTCACGCCCAAGGGCGGCCGGGCGAGCCCCGACCGGCTGATGACCTTCCGGCTGCATCTCTTCTGGGCCGTCGTGCTCACCGCCTCACTCGTCGCGTCGGTCGTCCTCGGCCACACGCACGCGGCGATGCGCACCTGGGCGGTCCTGGCGCTGGCCATCGCGCTCGCCCCGGTCGGTGTCTGGTGCTGGACGCTGCGCGCCGGGCGCGCCGGCGGCACCGTACCGGCGTCCGTCCGTACGCCCGTGGAAGCCGTCGCGGACCCGGCCCCGGACCTGGAGCCGGCCTCGGATCTGGACCTGGTCCCGGATCTGGACCTGGCCTCGGATCTGGACCCCGGGCCGGCCCCGGATCCGGACCCCGAGCTGGAGCCCGCGTCGGTCTACGCCGCGTCGGCCGTGACGTCCGTGACGTCCGTGAAGTCAGTGACATCCGTGACGCCTGTGACGATGACAGGAGGGAACTGACCCATGCCCCAGCGGTACAGGCCGCGCCGCAGGCCGTCGGAGAAGTTCAAGCGGACGCTGCTCGGCGGCGGAGCGCTGGTGGTGCTGGCCGCCCTCAACGCCCCCGCGGCCTTCTCGTTCGCCGAGGAGAAGTACCACGCGTACAAGATCGCGCAGCCGGGCTACAAGCGGCAGTACGGCTCCTGGGAGATCCTCGACGTCCCGAAGGAATACCGTACGAACGCGATCCACGCGGCCCTGCTGCACACCGGCAAGGTGCTGATCATCGCCGGCTCGGGCAACAACCAGAAGAAGTTCGACGAGGGATCGTTCGACACGATCCTCTGGAACCCGGCCGACAACTCCTTCAAGAAGATCCCCACCCCGGAGGACTTCTTCTGCTCGGGCCACTCCCAGCTCCCCGACGGACGGCTGCTGGTGGCCGGCGGCACGGCGCGCTACGAGGTCCTCGACGGCGAGGTGGAGCGGGCCGGCGGCCGGATGCGGGTCAAGAACGAGAACCCGGACCGGGCCCACACCTTCAAGAAGGGCACCCGCTTCCGCTCCCCCTCGGGCGTCGAGTTCATCAGCAAGTTCGATGTCACGGTGCCCCGGGCGAAGAAGGAGCTGAAGGTCGGGTACGGCAAGGGCGGCCGGATGCTGCCCTGGCGTACGAAGGTGACGGCCGGCGAGGCGCGGGTGTTCGTGGAGGCGGCCGAGAAGGGACCGCGGGGGCTGACCACCCAGGCCGCGCAGTACGAGATCGTCGGGCTCAAGGGCAAGGACGCGGACAACCTCTACGGCCTGGCACAGAAACTCACCACGGAGAAGCAGGACTTCCAGGGCATCAGATCCGCCTACGAATTCGACCCCAGGGCCGAGAAGTACCTCCCCGTGAACCCGATGAAGGAGGCCCGCTGGTACCCCACGCTGGTGACCCTGGACAACGGGAAGGTGCTCGCGGTCTCCGGTCTCGACGACGTCGGCGCCGTGGTCACCGGGGACAACGAGCTGTACGACCCGAGGACCAAGGAGTGGTCGAAGGGCCCCACCCGCTACTTCCCGACCTATCCCGCGCTCTTCCTCACCAAGGGCGGCAAGCTCTTCTACTCGGGCTCCAACGCGGGGTACGGGCCCGCCGAGAAGGGCAGGCAGCCGGGGATCTGGGACCTCGCGAAGAACACCTTCACCGAGGTCGGCGGGCTCACCGATCCCGACCAGACGGAGACCTCGGCCTCCCTGATGCTGGCGCCGGCCCAGGACCAGCGGGTGATGCTGCTCGGCGGCGGAGGCGTCGGCGAGTCCTCCGAGGCCACCGCGCGCACGGCGATCGTCGACCTCACCCGGGACAGCCCGGCCTTCCAGGAGGGGCCCAGGCTGCCGAAGGGCACGCGCTATCTGAGCAGTGTGCTGCTCCCGGACGACACGGTGTTCACCACCGGCGGCTCCTCCGACTACCGCGGGCGCAGCGCCAGCGACATCCTCAAGGCGCAGTTCTACGAGCCGCGGACCAACACGTTCCGGCCGGCCGCCGACCCGACCGTGGGGCGCAACTACCACTCGGAGGCGCTGCTGCTGCCCGACGGACGTGTGGTCACGTTCGGATCCGACCCGCTCTTCCGCGACGCCGACAACACCAGACTCGGCACCTTCGAACAGCGGGTGGAGATCTACACGCCTCCCTACCTCCAGGGCGACAGAGCCGGTGCGAACAGACCGGCACTGGGGGAGGGGCCGGAGGCGGTCGACCGGAACGGCCGGGCCACCTTCCGCGCCGCCCGTCCCGACCGGATCGCGAAGGCGCGGCTGATGCGGCCGAGCGCCGTGACGCACACGACGGATGTCGAGCAGCGCTCGGTCGAGCTGGCGCTGACGAAGACGAAGGACGCGGTGACGGTGGAGGTGCCGAAGGACCGGGCGCTGGTACCGCCCGGCTGGTACATGCTCTTCGTCACCGACTCCGCGGGTGTCCCGTCCGAGGCGAAGTGGGTCCGGGTGGACTGAGCCCCGGGCGTCGAGCGGTCCGCGCCCGGGGCGGCCCCTCAGGCGGTCGTGTCCCCGCTTCTGCGGGCGAGGCCCAGCGCGTAGTCGGGCCACCAGGTACCGGCCGCGGGGCCGCCGCGGCACGGGCCGTCCGAGTCGCCGGGGCGCTTGATCCAGAGGTAGGCGTCCAGCAGCTCGTTGCCGGTGTTGGTGGTGGGCGCAGGGCCGAGCGCCCTGCCCGGCGGGTTGCACCACGCCTGGTCCCGGTCGCCGCGCAGCGGGCCCGCGCCGTTCCTGCTGGTGTCGATGGTGAAGTGGACATCGCCCAGCAGCCCGGAGAGCCGGGTGCCGTACGCCTTGACCGCCTCGGTCGTCTGGAAGTTGGACACATTGAGCGAGAAGCCGTCGGCCGAGGCGATCCCGGCCCGCCGGAGCGGCTCGGTGAGCTTGGCGGGGTCGGCGATCCAGTCCGGATTGCCGGCGTCCAGATAGACCCTGGTATGTGGCTGCCGCTTGAGCCTGCCGATGGCGTGGGCGAGCAGCTCGTACCGCTCGTCGTGGTACTCCCCCGGGGTGCAGCCGTCCGTCAGATGCGGAACGGCGTCCGGCTCCAGGATCACGACGGCGTCGGCGTCGCCGAGGGCGGCGGCGAAGGAGCCGATCCAGTCGCGGTACGACTCGGCGTCGTGCGCGCCGCCCGCGGAATAGAGCCCGCAGTCGCGGTGGGGGATGTTGTACGCGACGAAGACGGCCGTGCGCTTGGCGGCCTTCGCGCCCCGTACCGCCCGCTGGATGCCGGGCTCGGGATTGTCGCCGGCCGGCCAGTCGGCCACCGCGCGCTCGGAGATCCGCCGCAGCGCCTTCGCGTCGTCCGTACGCCCCTGCTGCTCCCACTCCCGCACCTGGCGGGCCGCGTCGCTCTGCGGATCGACCCAGAACGGCGAGGAAGCGGCGGGGACTTCGCCCCGGAGCGCGGAGGAGCCGGTGCGGCCGGCCCGCTCCGTCCGCTCGACGGGGTCCTGGCGGGATTCGGGGGAGCAGCCCGCCGCCGTCAGCGCGAGCGCCGCCGCGAGGGCGGCCGAGGCGAGCGGGCACGGGCGGCGGTGTGGTGCGCGCGTGCGGTGCGGTGGGTACGGGCGGTGCGGTCTGCGGCCGGACATCCAGCCCCCTCGGAAGACGACTGGGCGACGACGGGAACGGGGTAATACCGGCATATCGTTACATAATGTTCAGTCGGTCGCGCTCTGCGACACCGACAGCGCGATCCCGAGCGGCGTCCGCTCGTACAGCACCTGATGTCCGTACCGCCGCGACGTCAGAAGCCCCGCCCCGCGCAGCGCCGACAGGTGCGCCGACACGGAGGAGGGGGCCAGGCCCAGCAGCCCCGCGAGCGCCGTCGTCCCGGCCGGTTCGTCCAGCGCGCACAGGACATCCGCCCGTGCCCTGCCCAGCAGCCGGGCCAGCGCGTCGGGCGTACGGTCCGACGGCCGCGTCCACAGGCCGCCGATACCCCGAGCCGGGTAGATCACGGCCGGCTGCCACGGCGGCAGGTAACCGCTGACGACGTTCGGCCAGCAGAACACACTCGGCATCAGGACCAGCCCCTCGCCGCCGAGGACCCGCGTATGGCTGCCGTGCGTCCCCGTGATCGTCAGCGTCGAGCCGTCGGTCCAGCCGAGCTGCGGACTCAGCTCCCCCAGCAGCCCGTGCAGCCCCTTCTCCGCCAACCGCCGCGAGTGGTACGCCACATCGGCCTCCAGCAGGGTGCGCAGCCGGAGCCAGTCGGGCTCGACCAGCTCGTGCCACACCCGCTCCAGCAGTCCGGCGAGCTTCCGCAGGGCCCCTGCCGGATCCGCCGTCATCGCCCGGCCCTCGGCGCTCGCCGCGGCCCCCGGGGTGTCCGCGAGCGCCAGCGTGATGTCGGTCCTGACCAGCTCCGGATCGGTGGCGCGCACGGCCGCGATCTCCTCCTCGAAGGTGGGCAGCGGGACCGACGGCGGACGGCTGAGGAAGTCGGGGTTGTGCCCGCGCTCGGGCATCAGGAGATGCAGCGGCGTGAGATCGATCGCCGCCGCCGCGGTCCGGATCCCGCGCAGCCACGGCAGGTGGTAGCCGTGCCGCTCGGGGCGCGCGAGGGTACGGACCGCCTCCTGCGTCTCCCAGAGCGGTGAGACGGCGAACCGGCAGCGGAGCAGATCGCTCTCGTCGAAGTGAAGCTGGAACGGCATGGCTCGGGCGGCCCCCTGTGCCGAAGATTCGGACTGGTCCGAATGTCTGTCTCCGGATCGGCTGACCCCGTCAGTCTGCCTCCATGCCCAAGAACGCCTCCCGGGGGTACGGCGCCGTCTTCGCCGTCCGCGAGTTCCGGTTCGTCTTCGCCGCGCACCTCCTCTCGCTGCTCGGCGTGGTCGTCAGCGAGATCGCGCTGACCTTCCTCGTCTACGACCTCACCGGATCCCCGCTGCTCAGCGCCCTCACCTTCGCCCTCGGCCTGCTTCCCTACCTCGTCGGCGGGACCCTCCTCGCCGGGGTCGCCGACCGCTACCCCGCCCGGCGCGTGCTGGTGGTCTGCGATCTGCTGTGCGCCGCGTGCGTCGGGGTGATGGTGCTGCCCGGCACCCCGATCGCCGGCCTGCTGGCCCTGCGCTGCGTCGTCGCCGCGATCGCGCCCGTCTTCACCGGGACCAGGATGGCCGCGCTGACCGACATCCTCGGCGAGGGCGATCTGTACGTACTCGGCCGCTCGCTGCTGCGGATCGTCTCGCAGAGCGCGCAGCTCGCCGGGTTCGGGGTGGGCGGGGTGCTGCTCGCCGTCGTGCCCGCGCGGGGCGCGATCTGTGTCACCGTCGGTACGTTCCTCTGCTCGGCCGCGCTGCTGCGCTTCGGGACCCGCGACCGGCCCGCCCGCGCCACCGGCCGGGAGGCGGGCCAGGAGGCCGGGCGGGGCGGCGCGCTGCTCCGGGATTCGCTCGGCGGGGCGCGGCTGCTGCTCGGCGACCGGCGTATCCGGGCGCTGCTGCTGCTCTTCTGGGTGCCCGCGATGTTCGTCGTCGCGCCCGAGGCCCTGGCGGCGCCGTACGCGGATTCCCTCGGCCTCGGCCCCGCCGCGCTGGGGCTGCTGATGTGCGCGATGCCGGTGGGGCACATCGTGGCGGAGCTGTACGTCGGTACGGCGCTCTCCCCGGGCGCCCGCTCCCGTGTCGTCCTGCCGGTCGCCGCCCTCGGCCTGCTGCCGCTGCTGGTGTACGGGGCCGAGCCCGGCCTCGGCTGGACGCTGACCGCGCTCGCCCTCTCCGGAGCGGGGGCCGCGTACGTCATCGGCCTCGACCAGTGGTTCGTCGCGGCGGTCCCCGAGGAACTGCGCGGCCGGGCCATGACGCTGCTCACGGCCGGACTGATGACCATCCAGGGGCTCGGCATGGCCGCCGCGGGGCTGGCCGCGGAGTTCCTGCCCGTGCATCAGGTCGTCGCCGGGGCGGGCGTTATCGGCACGCTCTGCTGCCTTGTCCTGGTACGGGAGGTCCACCGCACCGCCCCGGACGGACCGGAGAGGCGGGCGAAGGATCAGATCGTACGACCGAAATCCGAGACAGGGCCGTCCGCCTGGTGACCTCTGGGTAGGGTCGGAGCCGTGCCGAAACCGCTCAGCCTTCCCTTCGATCCCATCGCCCGCGCCGACGAACTCTGGCAGCAGCGCTGGGGGCCCATGCCCTCCATGGCGGCGATCACCTCGATCATGCGCGCGCAGCAGATCCTGCTGGCCGGCGTGGACGCGGTGGTCAAGCCGTACGGGCTGACGTTCGCCAGATACGAGGCGCTGGTGCTGCTCACCTTCTCCAAGGAGGGCGAGCTGCCGATGTCCAAGATCGGCGAGCGGCTGATGGTCCACCCGACGTCGGTCACCAACACCGTGGACCGGCTGGTGAGATCCGGCCTGGTCGACAAGCGGCCCAATCCGAACGACGGCCGGGGCACGCTCGCGTCCATCACGGACAAGGGGCGCGAGGTGGTGGAGTCGGCCACCCGCGATCTGGCGGAGATGGACTTCGGGCTCGGGGCGTACGACGCCGAGGAGTGCGTGGAGATCTTCGCGATGCTCCGCCCGCTGCGGGTGGCGGCCAGGGACTTCGACGACGCGGGCTGAGCCGGGGCCACGGGATGAGGGCCGGGAGCCGGGGCCGGCGGGCGAGGGCCGGGGGCCCCGCGGGCGCCGGAAGGGCCCGGGATACGCTCGATGCCATGAAACAGAGCGTGCTGTCCCGCTACCGGGTGATGGCGTACGTCACCGCCGTATGGCTGCTGGTCTTCACCGTGGCGATCATCCTGAAGTACGGATTCGACACCGGCGACACGATGCTGATCTCCCAGATCCACGGTGTGCTGTTCATCGTGTACGTCGTGTTCGCCTTCGACCTGGGCACCAAGGCGAAGTGGCCCTTCGGCAAGCTCCTCTGGGTGCTGGCCGCGGGCTGCATCCCCGTCGCGTCGTTCTTCGTCGAGCCGAAGATCACCCGCGAGGCCCGGCCGCTGGTCACGGACCGCGAGCCCGCCACGGCCAAGGCCTGACGGGCCCGCTCGGGCCCCGTTCCGGCCCGCCCGCACGAGCTGCGGGCGGTTTGGCATCGACATTTACTTGGACGTCCTAGTAAATTTGAAGGCATGGACGTCATGGAGGAGGGCCGCCTGCGCTGGCAGGCCCGATACGACAAGGCTCGTAAGCGCGACGCGGATTTCGGCACGCTCTCCGGTGACCCGGTGGAGCCGGTCTACGGGCCCCGGCCCGGCGACACCTATGAGGGCTTCGAGCGGATCGGCTGGCCGGGGGAGTACCCCTTCACCCGCGGGCTGCACCCCACCGGCTACCGAGGCCGGACCTGGACCATCCGCCAGTTCGCCGGATTCGGCAACGCCCTGCAGACCAACGAGCGCTACAAGAAGATCCTGGCCAACGGCGGCGGCGGGCTCTCCGTCGCCTTCGACATGCCGACGCTCATGGGCCGCGACTCCGACGACCCGCGCTCGCTCGGCGAGGTCGGCCACTGCGGGGTCGCCATCGACTCCGCCGCCGACATGGAGATCCTCTTCGGCGGCATCCCGCTCGGCGAGGTCACCACGTCGATGACCATCAGCGGCCCCGCGGTCCCGGTCTTCTGCATGTATCTGGTCGCGGCGGAGCGCCAGGGCGTCGATCCCGCCGTCCTCAACGGCACACTCCAGACCGACATCTTCAAGGAGTACATCGCGCAGAAGGAGTGGCTCTTCCAGCCGGAGCCGCATCTGCGTCTGATCGGCGATCTGATGGAGCACTGCGCCGCCTCCATCCCCGCGTACAAGCCGCTCTCGGTCTCCGGCTACCACATCCGCGAGGCCGGGGCGACGGCCGCGCAGGAGCTGGCGTACACCCTCGCGGACGGCTTCGGCTATGTGGAGCTGGGGCTGAGCAGGGGGCTGGACGTGGACGCCTTCGCGTCCGGTCTCTCCTTCTTCTTCGACGCCCATGTCGACTTCTTCGAGGAGATCGCCAAGTTCCGCGCGGCCCGAAGGATCTGGGCGCGCTGGATGAAGGAGGTGTACGGAGCGCGGACCGACAAGGCGCAGTGGCTGCGCTTCCACACCCAGACGGCGGGCGTCTCGCTCACCGCGCAGCAGCCGTACAACAACGTCGTACGGACGGCGGTGGAGGCACTGGCGGCCGTCCTCGGCGGCACGAACTCCCTGCACACGAACGCGCTGGACGAGACCCTCGCCCTGCCGAGCGAGCAGGCCGCCGAGATCGCGCTCCGTACCCAGCAGGTGCTGATGGAGGAGACGGGTGTCGCCAATGTGGCCGATCCGCTCGGCGGCTCCTGGTACGTCGAGCAGCTGACCGACCGGATAGAGGCCGACGCCGAGAAGATCTTCGAGCAGATCAAGGAGCGCGGCCTGCGCTCCCACCCGGACGGGCAGCATCCGATCGGTCCCGTCACCTCCGGCATTCTGCGCGGTATCGAGGACGGCTGGTTCACCGGTGAGATCGCGGAGTCCGCGTTCCGGTACCAGCGGGCGCTGGAGAAGGGCGACAAGCGGGTCGTCGGCGTCAATGTGCACCACGGCTCGGTCACCGGCGATCTGGAGATCCTGCGGGTCAGCCACGAGGTCGAGCGCGACCAGGTCCAGGTCCTGGCCGAGCGCAAGGGCGCCCGGGACGACGCCCGGGTCCGTACGGCCCTGGAGGCCATGCTGAGCGCCGCCCGCGACGGCTCGAACATGATCGCTCCGATGCTGGAGGCGGTACGAGCCGAGGCGACGCTCGGTGAGATCTGCGGGGTGCTGCGCGACGAGTGGGGGACGTACACGGAGCCGCCCGGTTTCTAGCCAGCGCACGCGGTACGGGCGGCCGTCCCCCGGTCCTGGGGGGCGGCCGCCCGCCGTTCTTCTCCGCGCCCTCCCGCTGGTCTCCTCCGCGCGTCCCCCGCGTTCCTCTCCGCGCGTCCCCCGCGTCTCTCTCCGCGTGTCCCCCCGCGTCCCTCTCCTCGCGAATACCTCTGAGTGAGAGCTAAAATAGGGGAGTGGCCACGGAGGAGTTCCCCGAGTTCCCCGACTCGCTCGCCGTCGTCCTCGCGGGCGTCCAGCGGATGACGCGGCGGCGGCTGCGTGAGGGCTTTCCCGTGCCGCCGCTGCGCGGCGCGCAGATCGAGCTGCTGCGGCTGGTCTCGGCGCGTCCGGGGATCCGGGTGTCGGACGCCGCCAAGGAGCTGTATCTCGCCGGCAACTCGGTCTCCACCCTGGTCAATCAGCTCAGCCGGGCCGGCTATCTCCGCCGCGAGACCGACCCGGACGACCGGCGCTCCGCGCGGCTGCTGCCCACCCCGGCGGCCGAGGCGCGGCTGGGCGAATGGGACGTCCGCCGGCGCGCGCTCATGCGCGAGCAGGTGGAGCATCTGTCGGACGAGGACCGCGAGGCGCTGGCGGCGGCCCTTCCGGCGTTGCGCAGGCTCGCCGCGAACCTGCGCGAGGAGGGGGGAGCGGCGACAGCGGGAGCGGGGGGACAGGGAGTGGAGGGAACATGACCGACACACCGTTCACCGGCGACACGGGCCCGGACGGGGCGGTGCCCGCGGGCACCGCACCTCCGGCGGCCGGCCGCGCGGACCCCGCCGGGCCCGACGCCGTCAGCTGCCGCGGGCTGGACTACGCCTTCGGCGAGACCAAGGCCGTCCAGGGCCTCGACCTCTCGGTCGGCGCCGGCGAGGTCTTCGGGCTGCTCGGTCCGAACGGCGCGGGCAAGACCACCGCGATCCGCTGCATCACCACGCTGCTGCCCGTCCCGGCGGGCATGGTGCGGGTGTTCGGCCACGACGCGGCGAAGGAGAAGATGGCGGTACGCCGCCTGCTGGGCTACGTACCGCAGCAGCTGTCCGCCGACGCCTCGCTGACGGGCCGCGAGAACGTGACGCTGTTCGCCCGCGTCTTCGACGTCCCGCGCCGCGAGCGGTCCGAACGTGTCGCGCAGGCGCTGGCGGCCGTCGATCTGACCGGCGCTGCCGACCGGATGGCCAAGACGTACTCCGGCGGCATGATCCGCCGGCTCGAACTCGCCCAGGCACTGGTCAGCGCGCCGAGACTGCTCATGCTCGACGAGCCGACGATCGGCCTCGACCCGATCGCCCGTACCAGCGTCTGGGAGCACATCAACGCCGTACGGCGTGCCACGGGCATGACCGTGCTGGTGACCACGCACTACATGGACGAGGCCGATCAGTACTGCGACCGCGTCGCGCTGATGCACCGCGGGCGGATCCACGCGCTCGGCACCCCGGGCGAGCTGCGGGCCGAGCTGCGCGAGCGCCGGGCGGCGGCGGGCGCCCAGGGAGGTGCTTCCGGCAACGCTCCGGGCGGTGCTTCGGGCGGTGCTTCCGACGGTGTTCCGAGCGGTGTTCCGGGCGCTGTTTCGGGCGAGAAGGGCGCGCTGCCGACGCTGGAGGACGTCTTCAGGGACGTGGCGGGCAGCGGCCTCGACGAGGAGGGAGGCGACTTCCGCGATGTCAGGAGCACCCGCCGCACCGCGACCCGCGTCGGCTGAGGAGACCGGCACCGGCCGGCTGGACCTGCTGCTCGTACCACCCCGTGCCCGTACCGGCTGGCGCGTGCTGCCCGCCAGGGTCGCCGCGATGTGCGTGGTCGAGCTGCAGAAGCTGCGCCACGACCGGACCGAGCTGTACACCCGGGCCGTTCAGCCCGCCCTGTGGCTGCTGATCTTCGGTGAGACCTTCACCCGGATCAAGGCCATCCCCACCGGCGGCATCCCGTACATCGACTTTCTCGCGCCCGGCATCATCGCCCAGTCCGCGATGTTCATCGCGATCTTCTACGGCATCATGATCATCTGGGAGCGGGACGCCGGCATCCTGACCAAACTGCTGGTCACCCCCACTCCGAGAGCCGCGCTCATCAGCGGCAAGGCGTTCGCCTCCGGGGTGAAGGCGCTGATCCAGGCGGTGGTGGTGATCGTCATCGCCGCGGCCCTGGGCGTCGGTCTGACCTGGAACCCGCTGCGGCTGCTCGGCGTGGCCGTCGTGGTGGTCCTCGGCTCGGCGTTCTTCTCCTGTCTGTCGATGACGATCGCCGGGATCGTGCTGACGCGCGACCGGCTGATGGGTATCGGCCAGGCCATCACCATGCCGCTCTTCTTCGCCTCGAACGCGCTCTATCCGGTCGCGATCATGCCCGGCTGGCTCCAGGTGGTCAGCAAGATCAATCCACTGAGCTATCAAGTCGACGCGCTGCGCGGGCTGTTGCTCGGTACGCCGTCCCATCTGCCGCTCGACTTCGGCGTCCTGCTGGTGGCGGCGGCCCTGGGCATCGCGGCGGCCTCGTCGCTGCTGGGACGGCTGGCGCGGTGACGCGGTGGCGCGGCCTGCGCGTACCGGACCGCGTACCGGACCCGGCTCTCTCAGCTCTGCGCGGCGGTCAGTCCGTCGAGCAGCAGGGCCGTGAACGCGCGCGCCCACTCCTGGTCGACCGGCTCCGCGCTGACCAGGGTGCGGTGGACCACCGCGCCGGCGATCACGTCGAAGATCAGGTCCGCGGTACGGGCCGCCCGCACGGCGTCCGGCTCGCGCGGGAGTTCACCGCGGGCCTGGGCGCGCTCGCGGCCCAGCAGCACCAGCCGCTTCTGGCGGTCGACGATCGAGGCGCGGATACGGGCCCGCAGGGCCTCGTCCCGGGTGGACTCCGCGATCACGGCCATGAGCGCCGTCTTGGTCTCGGGCCGTTCCAGCAGCGCCGCGAACTGGAGCACCACGCCCTCGACATCGGCCGCCAGGCTGCCGCGGTCCGGCAGGTCCAGCTCGTCGAAGAGGGCGGCGACCGCGTCCACGACCAGCTCGCTCTTGGCCGTCCACCGCCGGTAGAGCGTGGTCTTGGCGACACCCGCCCGGGTCGCCACATCGCCCATCGTCAGCTTGGACCAGCCCAGCTCACCCAGTGCGGCCCGGGTCGCTTCCAGGATGGCGGAGTCGGTCTCGGCGCTGCGGGGGCGACCCTTTCGGCTGGACATGACGGCGACCATACCGGCCAGTAGGGCATGCGCTGTGAGTCAGCTCACCGGATGGATCTTCCCCGTCGCACCGCCCGGCAGTTACGCTACGACGCGTAGCGAAAGCGGGGAGCGGCCGGCCCGTCACGCGGCGGTGGGCGTACCGCTTTTCAGAAGTGTGCGCGGAGGGGGGAGGATGTACTCATGCAGCCTAGGAACATGTCCATGAGCGGCGTCGTCGACCTCGCCGCGGTGAAGGCGGCCGGTGAGGCCAAGGCGAAGGCGGAGCAGGCCCGCGCCGAGGCGGCCCGTCAGGGCGGCACCGGTGCCGTACCCCCCTCCAGCCTGGTGATCGACGTCGATGAGGCGGGCTTCGAGCGCGATGTCCTCCAGCGGTCCACCGAGGTCCCGGTCGTCATCGACTTCTGGGCCGAGTGGTGCGAGCCGTGCAAGCAGCTCAGCCCGGTGCTCGAACGACTGGCGCGCGAATACAACGGCCGGTTCGTCCTCGCCAAGATCGATGTCGACGCCAATCAGATGCTGATGCAGCAGTTCGGGATCCAGGGCATCCCCGCGGTCTTCGCGGTGGTGGCGGGACAGGCGCTGCCCCTCTTCCAGGGCGCGGCACCGGAGACCCAGATCCGGCAGACCCTGGACCAGTTGATCCAGGTCGGCGAGGAGCGCTTCGGGCTGACCGGGATCGCGGTCGACCCCGGCGCGGAGGCGGACGCGGCGGACGGTGCCGAGCAGGAGGTCGTCGAACCGGTGGGCCCGTACGACGCCCTGCTGGAAGCGGCCGTACGCGCGCTGGACGCCAATGACTTCGCCGCCGCCTCGCAGGCGTACCGCGATGTGCTGGCCGACGACCCCGGCAACTCGGAGGCCAGGCTCGGCCTCGCCCAGGCCGAACTGCTCGCGCGCGTACAGGACATGGACCAGGCGCGGGTGCGCAAGGACGCGGCGGACAAGCCGGGCGATGTGACGGCGCAGATCGCGGCGGCCGACCTCGATCTGGTCGGCGGACATGTGGAGGACGCCTTCGGCCGGCTGGTCGAGGCCGTGCGCCGGACGGCCGGGGACGACCGGGAGGCGGCGCGGGTACGGCTGCTCGAACTGTTCGAAGTGATCGGCGGGGACGACCCCAGGGTGACGGCGGCGCGTTCGGCTCTGGCGAGGGTTCTTTTCTGATGCGTTGAGGTAGTTGAGGTATTCGCCGTTTTCCCGGTTCGCCAACTCAGTGGCGTGCTTGTGGATTCGGCGACGCGACGATGACAGTGGCCGCGCTTTACCAAAACTTGGTAAAAGCGGCTGCTGTTACTCGCAGTAAATCGACCCCCTTGTTCTGTCCTGCTATGAGGGGCAATCGCCGCTTCTGCCGCACCGTGGGGCCACACCCTGTGTGGCTGCCCGATGCCGACGGGTCGCCCACTGGTTATCGGGCCGTTACTAGCCAGTAACGAACCCCCTTGTGTCCCGGGCGCGAATGCACCACGATCGGCGACGCTCGGTCCAATTCCGCACCAGCACGGCAGCCAGCCGCGCCGTCGGGCCTGGGTCCCCACCGAGCGGACCGGCGGCAGCGTCCGCCGGCCCGGACAGGGGGGTTCCTGCCTACCCGGCAGGGCCTGTCCAGAGGTTGCGCGAAGGCGTGGCCAGTGGTTGTCGCTCGGGGGTGATCGCCGGTGGTTCCGGACGCGGTTGGCGCCTCGGGCACGGGCGTTCTCCTTCCCGAGGACGTAGCACTTCTCCCATCCCAGGACGGGCTCTCACCCGATCCGGAGATGTACGTCCGAGAAGGAGGAAATTCATGGAGTCCCAAGTACGTGGCGGGACCAGATGGAAGCGGTTCGCGGTCGTCATGGTGCCGAGCGTGGCCGCGACGGCCGCGATAGGTGTCGCGCTCTCACAAGGGGCGCTGGCCGCGTCGTTCAGCGTGTCGGGGCAGAGCTTCAAGGTGAGGGCCGAGAAGCTGGTCGGCTACAACTTTGTGCAGTACGGGGGCGTTGCCAAGGGGGTCGACTCCAAGGGCAACGAAGCAGTCCACCCAGTGGCTGTCTCCGGGTTCAAGACCGCCGACATCACGAACATGTGCCAGTCCGTGGTGACGCCGCTGCCGTGGGGCAGCAGCGTGACGCTGGTGCTGAAGGCCGGCAACAAGGGCACGGACATCAAGGCGGAGAACCTCTACCTTGACGTCGAATCGCTCGACGCCGACGCGGAGTTCAAGAACATCGACATCGGTGTCGCGGCCGGCTCCACCAAGACCCCCGGCATCCAGCCGGGGACGCAGGCGGATCCGAACGGCTTCGCCCAGCAGGCCGACGAGGCCGTTCTGAGGGACGTGAAGCAGACCGCGTGGGCGACCACCGCGGGCACGTTCAAGCTGCCTGACCTCAATCTGAGGCTCAACATCGGCGACCCCAAGAAATACGAGTGCTACTAGGCACCGCCGGCGGGTGGGCCGGGCGGTCCCCGGACTGTTCGGCCCTCTCGTCCCTCCGTCTCTGATCGCACCACCGCATACCGCTTTCCAGGGAGCTGTTTTCCATGAGCGCCGAGTCCACAGGTTCCCGCGGATTCACGTACTGGCGGCTTCGGTTCCGCGCCTGGCGAGGCGCCCGGCCGTTCTGGGCGGGCCTGTTCACTCTTCTCGGCGGACTGCCGATCGCCTATTTCCCCTATGCCCAGCTCCATTTCGGCAACCTGACACTGGCCATGTCCACCACGGCCGGCGCGGGTTCGCTGATCATCGGCGTCCTGCTGGTGACCCTGGGCCTGACGATGTGGTTCCAGAGCATCGTCCGGGTCTTCGCCGGTGTCGCCGCCATTCTGCTGGCACTGGTATCGATCCCGGTCTCCAACATCGGTGGCTTCCTGCTGGGCTTCCTGCTCGCCATGCTCGGCGGCGCGCTCTCGATCTCCTGGGCCCCTGACAAGTGGGTCAGGCCGGCGGCCGCCGAACTCGACACCCCCCACGGGGCACCGGAGCCCGACGGCGACGGTGACCCTTTCTTCCCCGGTCCGCGCGACGGGGAGGACCCGAACGTGACGGATACGACTGCCCATGCCAACGGCGGGAGGAACAGTGCGGGGTGACAACACGCAGCGAGTCGCGGCCGGAGGCGATGATTCCCGGGTGAGAAGAGGGCCGCGTCACGCGGCCCCGAGAAAGTCGCTCCTGACCAAGCTTCAGATACCCGCGGGCAAGGCGATGGCGCTGGCGGCGATGCCGACGGCCGTCTTCGTGGGCATGGGGCTCACGCCCCGGCTCGCGCTGGCCGACGACAACAAGGACATCCCCTTCGCGCCGGGTCCGTGCGTGACCCGCTCGGACGAGCCGTCCGCGTCGGCGTCCGAGTCGCCCACGTCCACGCCGTCCGCGTCGGAGTCGGATGCGGCGTCGGAGCCGGAGTCGCCGGAGTCGCCGAAACCGGGCGAGTCACCGTCGGCGACACCGGACCCGACGGCGAGCGGGAGTCCGGCTCCGGATTCCGGGGATTCAGGTTCCTCGGACGCCGGAGCTTCGGACTCCAGGGAGCCCGCCGACGCGCCCTCCGGACCGGCGCCGGGCCCGGCCCCCGAGAAGTCCAGGAACCCACTGGATCCGCTGGGGCTGGGAGACGCGCTGGGAGACCTTCTCGGCGTACCGGACAAGGACGCGCCGAACGGCCCGGAGCCCAGCGCCTCCACCACGGGGAAGCCGGACGCCGGTCCGTCCACGAAGCCGACGTCCGAGCCGGGGAGTTCCGAGCCGGGTGGTTCCCCCGACGACAAGGGCACCGACCACAAGGGTACGGACGGCAAGGGTACGGACGGCGAAAACACGGGCGACACGGCCGCCGACGGAGCCAAGGACGCCATCAGGGAGGCGGCCGGCAAGGTCGGCGCCGAGGTCGAGGAACTGGACGAGGACGCCAAGGGTCTCGACGCCCGTAAGGACGACGACATCCCCGCGGGCGCGGACGGCAAGGAGCGTTTCCCCTGTCCGACAGCCGACCCCGAGGCCCTCGCCGCGGCCGAGGAGGAGCAGGGCATCCCGCTCCTGCCCGACGACCCGTGGACGCTGCACAGTTCACTGCTGACCCTGCGGGGCCTGGACTACAAGGGCATCGTCGAGGTGAGGACGGGCAGCGGCAAGGTCAAGAAGGCACTGAAGTTCACCTCCACCTCGGTGGACATCAAGGACCTCCACCAGACCGTCGTCTACCCCCTGGGCAGGACGGGCCATGTGCAGGCGCGCGAAGGCTCCACGTCCACGATCCGCGACGGCGAGGTGACGATGTACACGGAACGGCTGAAAGGCAACCTCTTCGGCCTCATCCCGATCACCTTCAGCCCGGAGACCCCGCCGCCGCTGAACATCCCGTTCGCCTTCTTCACTGACGTCGAGGTGACCCAGGCGGGCCAGTTCGGCGGCACGCTCACGGTCCCCGGCCTCCAGAACTACCTCACGAACTGACACGGATCCCCGTGAGCCGCGGGAAAGGCCGTGGCCCCCACCAACCAGTTGGCGGGGGCCACGGCCACGTCGTCATCGCGGCGTGCGGACGCCTCAGTCGCGGCCGCCCACTCCCAGGTGGTGGACGCGGACCATGTTCGTGGTGCCGGGGACACCGGGAGGGGAGCCCGCCGTGATGATCATGGCGTCGCCCTCGCCGTAGCGCTGGAGCTTCAGCAGCTCCTCGTCCACCAGGTCGACCATCTCGTCCGTGCTGCTCACCCAGGGCACGATGAAGGACTCCACGCCCCAGCTCAGGGTGAGCTGGTTGCGCGTCGACTCGTCCGTCGTGAAGGCCAGGATCGGCTGGGCTGCGCGGTAGCGGGAGAGCCGGCGGGCCGTGTCGCCGGACTGGGTGAAGGCGACCAGCGCCTTGCCGCCCAGGAAGTCCGCGATCTCGCAGGCGGCGCGGGCCACCGAACCGCCCTGGGTGCGCGGCTTCTTGCCCGGGACCAGCGGCTGGAGGCCCTTGGAGAGCAGCTCCTCCTCGGCCGCGACCACGATCTTCGACATCGTCTTGACCGTCTCGACCGGGTACGCGCCCACCGAGGACTCGGCGGAGAGCATGACCGCGTCCGCGCCGTCCAGGATCGCGTTCGCGACATCGGACGCCTCGGCGCGGGTGGGGCGGGAGTTGGTGATCATCGACTCCATCATCTGGGTCGCCACGATCACCGGCTTGGCGTTGCGGCGGCACAGCTCGATCAGCCGCTTCTGCACCATCGGGACCTTTTCGAGCGGGTACTCGACGGCCAGGTCGCCACGCGCCACCATGACGCTGTCGAAGGCCGCGACCACGGCCTCCATGTTGGCGACCGCCTGCGGCTTCTCGACCTTGGCGATGATGGGGACCCGGCGGCCCTCCTCGTCCATGATCTTGTGGACGTCCAGCACGTCGTGCGCGTCACGGACGAACGAGAGCGCGACCATGTCGCAGCCCATCCGCAGCCCGAAACGCAGGTCCTCGATGTCCTTCTCGGACAGGGCGGGGACATTGACCGCCGCGCCCGGCAGGTTGATCCCCTTGTGGTCGGAGATCACCCCGCCCTCGATGACGATGGACTTGACCTGGGGGCCGTCGACCTCGACCACCCGCAGCTCGACATTGCCGTCGTTGATCAGGATCTGGTCGCCCTTGGAGACATCCCCGGGCAGGCCCTTGTAGGTGGTGCCGCAGATCGACTTGTCGCCGGCGACATCCTCGGTGGTGATGGTGAACTCATCACCGCGCACCAGCTCGACCGGGCCCTCGGCGAAGGTCTCCAGACGGATCTTGGGGCCCTGGAGGTCGACGAGGACACCCACGGCGCGGCCGGTGTCCTTGGCCGCCTTCCGCACGCGGTTATACCGCTCCTGGTGCTCCGGGTGGCTCCCGTGGCTCATGTTGAGTCGGGCCACATTCATACCGGCCTCGATGAGCGACTTCAGCTGCTCGTACGAGTCGACGGCGGGGCCCAGTGTGCAGACGATTTTGGAACGGCGCATGAGGCGGATCCTATCGGTTTGTTTCGATGCGGAATATTCCGTCTGGTGGAAAGTACAAATGGGCGGGTGGCCGCTCAGGCGTCGACCGTTCGACCCTCGCCGACCAGTGCGAAGGTCTGCCGCGCGATCTCCAGCTCCTCGTCCGTCGGGACCACGGCCACCACGGTCCCCGCCGACTCCGGCGAGATGATCCGCGGCTCGTCGGAACGTACGGCATTGCGCTCCGCGTCCACCGCCAGGCCCAGACCCTCCAGACCTGCGACGGCAGCTTCCCGCACCGGCGCCGCGTTCTCACCCACACCCGCCGTGAAGGCCACCGCGTCCACCCGCCCGAGCACCGCGGTGTAGGCGCCGATGTACTTCTTCAACCGGTGGATATAGATGTCGAATGCGAGCGCCGCCCGCTCGTCGCCCGCGTCGACCCTGCGGCGGATTTCCCGCATGTCGTTGTCCCCGCAGAGGCCGACCAGACCACTTTTTTTGTTCAGAAGTTCATCGATCTCGTCAACGGACATTCCGGCTACACGCGTCAGGTGGAACGTGACCGCGGGATCGATGTCCCCGGACCGCGTCCCCATCACCAGACCCTCCAGCGGAGTCAGCCCCATCGAGGTGTCCACGCACCGCCCGCCCTCGACGGCGGACGCCGACGCGCCGTTGCCGAGGTGCAGGACGATCACATTCACCTCGGACGGATCCTTGCCGAGCAACTCGGCGGTCTTCCGCGAGACATACGCGTGCGACGTGCCGTGGAAGCCGTAGCGGCGGATACGGTGCGCGTCGGCCGTCGCGGTGTCGATCGCGTACCGCGCGGCGTACTCCGGCATCGTCGTGTGGAACGCGGTGTCGAAGACCGCGACCTGCGGCAGATCGGGACGGAGCTTCAGCGCGGTACGGATACCGGTGAGGTTCGCCGGATTGTGCAACGGCGCCACCGGCACCAGCCGCTCGATCTCCGTCAGCACGGCGTCGTCGATGACCGTCGGCTCGCTGAACCTCAGCCCGCCGTGGACGACCCGGTGGCCGATGGCCGCCAGCTCGGGGGAGTCGATCCCCAGCCCGTCGCGCGCCAGTTCCTCCGCGACGGTCTCCAGCGCCGCCGCGTGGTCGGCGATCCTCCCCGTACGCTCACGCTTCCCGCCGGGCCCCTCGGCCTGCGGGGTGTGCACGAGCCGTGAGGTCTCCTCACCGATGCGCTCCACCAGGCCGGCCGCGAGCCGCGAGCTGTCCCGCATCTCCAGCAGCTGGTACTTCACCGACGAGGAACCGGAGTTGAGGACGAGGACACGGGTGGCGGGGGAGTGCGCGGTCACGGGCTGTCGGCCTTCTGTCGTAGTCATGGAGTCGTGGTCACGGGGTCGTGGTCACGGGGTCGTGGTGGTGCGTGGAGCCGTGGTCCCGCGCGTGGTCGTCGCGGGGGCGTACGCGGCGGGGCTCACACGCTCTCGCCCTGCGCCTGGATCGCCGTGATCGCCACCGTATTCACAATGTCCTGCACGAGCGCCCCGCGCGAAAGGTCGTTGACCGGCTTGCGCAGCCCCTGGAGTACGGGACCCACGGCCACGGCGCCCGCCGAGCGCTGCACGGCCTTGTAGGTGTTGTTGCCGGTGTTCAGGTCCGGGAAGATCAGCACCGTCGCCCGGCCCGCCACCTCCGACTCGGGCAGCTTGGTCGCCGCGACGGACGGCTCGACCGCCGCGTCGTACTGGATCGGCCCCTCGATCCGCAGATCCGGCCGCGCCCCGCGCACCAGCTCGGTGGCCTCGCGCACCTTGTCGACATCCGCGCCCGAGCCCGACGTACCCGTGGAGTACGAGAGCATCGCGATCCGCGGCTCGACCCCGAAGCGGGCGGCGGTGGCGGCGGACTGGACGGCGATGTCCGAGAGCTGCGCCGCGTCCGGATCCGGGTTCACCGCGCAGTCCCCGTACACCAGCACCTTGTCGGCGAGGCACATGAAGAAGACCGACGAGACGATGGAGGCGTCCGTCCTGGTCTTGATGATCTCGAAGGCCGGGCGGATGGTGGCGGCCGTGGAGTGCACGGATCCGGAGACCATGCCGTCGGCCAGCCCCTCGCCCACCATCAGCGTGCCGAAGTAGTTGACGTCCGCCACCACGTCGTACGCCAGCTCCACCGACACGCCCTTGTGGGCCCGCAGTTCCGCGTACCGCTCGGCGAAGCGCTGCCGCAGCCCGGAGGTGGCCGGATCGATCAGCTGTGTCGCGGAGAGATCGATACCGAGGTCGGCCGCCTTCTTCCGGATGACGTCCGTGTCGCCGAGGAGTGTCAGCTCGCACACATCGCGCCGCAGCAGCACATCGGCGGCGCGCAGCACCCGTTCCTCGGCGCCCTCGGGCAGTACGACCCGACGGCGGTGCGCGCGTGCCTGCTCCAGCAGTTCGTGCTCGAACATCATGGGCGTCACCCGGCCGCTGCGGGCCACCGACATCCGGGCCAGCAGCGCGGACGTGTCCACATGCCGCTCGAACAGCCCCAGCGCGGTCTCCGCCTTGCGCGGTGTCGCGGCGTTCAACTTCCCTTCCAGGCCGAAGAGTTCGGCGGCGGTGGGAAAGGAACGGCCGGGCACGGACACCACCGGCGTACCGGGCGCGAGCCGCGCGGCCAGGGTCAGTATGGAGTCCCCGGGCCGCTCGTCGAGCGTGAGCAGGACCCCCGCTATGGGCGGTGTGCCCGCGGAGTGGGCGGCGAGCGCCCCCACGACCAGATCGGCGCGGTCCCCCGGTGTGACCACCATGCAGCCGGGGGTCAGCGCGCCCAGGAAGTTCGGCAGCATCGCGCCGCCGAAGACGAAGTCCAGCGCGTCCCTGGCCAGACCCGAATCGTCCCCGAGCAGCACCGTGCCCCCCAGGGCCGCGGTGATCTGGGCGACCGTCGGGGCCGCCAGCGCCGGCTCGTCCGGCAGGACGTAGCAGGGGACCGGCAGCTGCGCCGCCAGCCCGTCGGCGATCGCCTCACGGTCCTCGGCGGCGACCCGGTTGACGACCATGGTCAGCACATCGCAGCCGAGTACCTGGTACGCGCGGTGGGCGTTGCGCGCCTCGGCCCGTACGGACTCGGCCGTCTGCCCCTTGCCGCCCACCACGGGTATCACGGACGCCCCGAACTCGTTGGCGAGCCGGGCGTTCAGCGACAGCTCGTCGGGCAGCTGTGTCGCCGCGAAGTCCGTACCGAGCACGAGCACGATCTCGTACTCCCGCGCCACCCGGTGGAACCGCTCCACCAGCCGCGAGACCAACTCGTCGGTGCCCCGTTCGGCCTGGAGCGCGGACGCCTCGTGATAGTCGAGCCCGTACACCGTCGCCGGATCCTGTGACAGCCGGTAGCGGGCCCGCAGCAGATCGAAGAGCCGGTCGGGCCCGTCATGGACCAGCGGACGGAAGACCCCCACCCGGTCCACCTGCCGGGTCAGCAGCTCCATGACTCCCAGCTCCACGACCTGGCGGCCGTCCCCGCGGTCGATCCCGGTCACGTACACGCTGCGCGTCACGCGTGCTCTCCCGTCCCTGCTCATGGGACGCCCCACTCCGACGGGGTGGCCCCGCGGCCCGTAAGGAGATCCCGGCTCCGGTGAACTGCAATTCCCGTTAGGGTGGCAATGCCCTCTTGACAATACCTCCGGGGGTGGTTAAGCCGCCCGGGGAGTACGAGATCCCGCCCGATGCCAGAAAACCGCAGGTCGGACCGGTCCCGCCCGCCGACCGGACCCCCTGGACCGGGTATCCGGGCACCGTCCGGCGAAACCGCCGGAGCCGCGATCGCCGTCCGGGCGGCCGGCACGTGACCCCGATCACCCGTGGGAGGATCGGACCGCTCAAGCCCGGGGCTCTCCATTCCCGGACAAACCCAGCACTGGCGAGCACTAGCGAGCAGGAGACACAGCACGATGCGTATCGGAGTTCTCACCGCAGGCGGCGACTGTCCGGGCCTCAACGCAGTGATCCGTTCGGTCGTGCACCGGGCCATGACCGGGTACGGAGACGAGGTCATCGGCTTCGAGGACGGCTTCAAGGGGCTGCTCGACGGCCACTTCCGGCCACTCGACCTGAACGCCGTCAGCGGCATCCTGGCCCGTGGAGGTACGATCCTCGGCTCGGCCCGGCTGGAGCGCGGCCGGCTCCGCGAAGCGGCGGAGAACTGCGCCGAGTTGGCCCGCCGGTACGGCATCGACGCGCTCATCCCGATCGGCGGCGAAGGCACACTGACGGCGGCCCGGCTGCTCTCCGACGCCGGAATGCCCGTCGTCGGTGTCCCCAAGACCATCGACAACGACATCTACTCCACGGACCGCACCTTCGGCTTCGACACCGCGGTGACGGTCGCGACGGAGGCGATCGACCGGCTCAAGACCACCGCCGAGTCCCACCAGCGGGTCATGGTCGTCGAGGTCATGGGCCGGCACGCGGGCTGGATCGCGCTGGAGTCCGGGATGGCGGGCGGCGCGCACGGGATCTGTCTGCCGGAGCGGCCCTTCGAGGTCGACAGCCTGGTCAAAATGGTCGAGGCGAGGTTCTCGCGGGGCAAGAAGTTCGCGGTCATCTGCGTCGCCGAGGGCGCGCATCCGGCGCAGGACTCCATGGAATACGGCAAGGGCGAGATCGACCAGTTCGGCCATGAGCGTTTCCGGGGCATCGGCAACGTACTGGCGGCGGAGCTGGAGCGCCGCCTCGGCAAGGAGGCCAGGCCGGTCATCCTGGGCCACGTCCAGCGCGGGGGGACGCCGACGGCGTACGACCGGGTGCTGGCCACCCGGTTCGGCTGGCACGCGGTGGAGGCGGCGCACCGGGGGGAGTTCGGGCGGATGACGGCGCTGCGGGGGACGGCGGTGGAGATGGTGCCGCTGGCGGAGGCGGTGACGCAGCTCAAGACGGTGCCGGAGAACCGGATGTTCGAGGCCGAGTCTGTTTTTTAGGGCTCGGTTCGCCTCCGGAAGGGCCGAGCCCGGAACGGTCGGCACCCCGCGCCCCCGCCGGACGGCGCACCGTCACCCCTTCACCGCGCCGCCCAGCGTGAACCCGCCCCCCAGACGCCGGGAGATCAGCACGTACAGGATCAGGACCGGCGCCGAGTACAAGATCGAGAACGCCGCCAGCTGTCCGTAGATCACCGATCCGTAGTTGCCGAAGAACGTGAAGATCGAGACGGACGCGGGCAGTTGGTCCGGCGTGAGCAGCAGCATGAACGGTACGAAGAAGTTCCCCCACAGCTGGATGAAGGTGTAGATCGTCACCACGGTCACCCCCGGCCCCATCAGCGGCAGCACCACCCGCGTCAGCGTCTGGAAGTTCGACGCCCCGTCCGTCCAGGCCGCCTCTTCGAGGACCGTCGGCACCCCGTCCATGAAGTTCTTCATCAGCCAGATGGAGAACGGCAGTTGGGACGTGGCGAGAAAGAGGGACGTGCCGTACGTGGTGTCGATCAGGTCGACCTGGACGAACAGCCCGTACACCGGCACCATGATCGCCGTGATCGGGAGGCAGGTCGTGAACAGGATCGTCAGCAGATACGGCCGGTTGAAACGCGAGCGGTAGCGGGAGAGCGGGTACGCCGCCAGTGCCGCGCAGACCACGGTCAGGATCGTCGCGCTGCCGCACAGCACCAGGCTGTTGAGCATCGGCGTGAAGGTGATCTCGTCGGTGAGGACCGCGCTGAAGTTGTCGCCGGTGAGCGACGAGGGGACCCGTACGCGCAGATCCGCGTCGGCGTCGACCGAGGCGAGCGTCAGCCAGAGCAGCGGCAGCGCGAACGCGGCGGCGGTCAGGAGCAGGGCGGCGTCCGCCGAGAGGCGGGTGCGGGCACGTCGGCTCAGCACGTCAGACCTCCACCCTCATCAGCCGCAGATAGACGAGGGAGAAGAGCGAGCCGACCAGCAGGAGGAGCAGCGCGACCGCCGTTCCGTAGCCGATCAGGCTCTTCTGGAACGCCTGGTCGTACATGAAGACCGGAAGGGTCTGGCTGCGGTTGCCGGGACCGCCGCGCGTCATCGCCCAGATCAGGCCGAAGACGGAGAGGGTGGAGAGCGTGTTGAGCATCAGGTTCGTGCCGATGGAGCGGCGGATCATCGGCAGGGTGATGTGCCAGATCCTGCGCACGCCGCTCGCGCCGTCGACCTGCGCCGCCTCCGTGATGTCCTTGGGGATCTCGGAGAGCGCGGCGGAGTAGATCAGCATCGAGAACGCCGTGCCGCGCCAGACGTTGGCGAAGGACACCGCCAGGATCGGCAGGGTGTACAGCCAGTTCTGGGAGGGGAGCTGGAGCCAGTCCAGGATCGCGTTGAGCGTGCCCTCGCGGCGGAAGAAGGCGTAGAGCAGGAACGCCGCGACGATCTCCGGCAGCACCCACGCGGCGACGACGAGGGCGCCGGTGAGCGTACGGACCGGGCGGGACGCGGCCCGCATCAGACCGGCGAGGGCGAGCCCCAGGGAGTTCTGGCCGACGATGGAGGAGACGAAGGTGAACACCAGCGTCAGCCAGACGGCGTTACGGAAGTTGTCGTCGGCGAAGGCCCGGCGGAAGTTCGCCAGGCCCACGAAGTCCGAGGAGGACGAGCCGGTCAGCTGGGCATTGGTGAAGGCGATCCAGACGCAGTAGGCGATGGGGCCGGCCAGGAAGAGCACCAGCAGGAGCGTGGCGGGCGCCAGCGGCACCCAGCGCCACAGCCGGCCCGGCCGGCGGCCCGCGTGCGCGGTGCTCACCTGCTGACCACCGCGCCGTCGGCGAGGGTCCGCAGCTGGTCGTCGTACTCCTTCGCCGCCTGTTCCGGTGAGCCGTCACCCGTCGTCACCGTCTCCATGGCCTCCCCGATCGCCGTGGAGACCTGCGGATAGACGGGCAGCGCCGGGCGGTAGTGCGTGAACTCGACCAGCCCGGTGAAGAACTCGATGCCCGGCATGGACGAGAGGTAGCGCGGGTCGGCCGCCACGTCCTTCCGTACGGCGATCTGCGCGCCGACGACATCCCACTCGACCGCGTTCTCCCTGGTCTGCTGCGTCGTGACGAACTCCCAGGCGAGATCGGGGTTCTTGGCCTTCGACGGGATCGCCCACGCCCAGCCGCCCGACATCGACACCTTGCCCGGCGCCTGGCCGTGCTGCGTCGGCATCGGCGTCTGCGCGAGATCCTTCGACCAGTCCGGCCACTCCTTGGGGCCCTTGTTGATCCAGTTCTGGCCCATCCAGGAGCCGTCCAGCGAGATCGCCAGCTTCCCCTCGGGGAACCACTCGGTGGCGACGCGCGTGCCGAGGTTGGGGTCGAGGGCGTCGGAGACATCCGGGCCGAGTTTCTCGCCGAACACCGTCTGTACGAAGCCCAGCGCGTCCCGGAAGCCCTGGCCGCCCGCCACCCACTTCTTGGCGGAGGGGTCGTAGAGCGGGTCGGCGCCCGTCCCGTACAGGAGCATCTCGAAGCCCTGCATCACCGCGGCCTCGCCGAGGGCCTTGCCGGTGTAGACGTTGAGCGGGATGACCCCGGGGACCTTCCGCTTGACGGCACGGGCCGCGTCCAGGATCTCCGCCCAGTTCCTGGGCTGCCAGTCGGCGGGCAGGCCCGCCTTGGCGAAGATCTCCTTGTTGAACCAGAGGCCGCGGGTGTCGGTGCCGTCGGGGATCCCGTAGGTCTTGCCGTCATCGGCCTTGGCCGCCGACTTCGCCGTGTCGACGAACTGGTCCCAGTCGGCCCACTTCGCCAAGTAGTCGTCCAGCGGGCGCAGATAGCCGGCCTTGATGTCGGAGTTGATCCGGAAGGTGTCCTCGTAGACCAGGTCAGGAGCGGTCTTCGGGGAGCGCATCATCTGCTGCGCCTTGGTGGCGTAGTCGTTGTCCGGGGCCTGGATCGGGATCAGCTCGACCTTCTTGCCCGGATGCTCCTTCTCGAACTGCCGCTTCACGGACTCCAGATAGTTGTCCTTGAAGCGGATCTTGTTGTCCGTGGAGCGGTTGTAGGCGACCTTGATGGTGTTGGGATCGCTTCCTGAACCGCCGCCGCACGCCGTGAGCGAACCGGCGGCGAGCACGGCGACGAGGATGAGCGGGGCGGTGGGGCGCACGGGCACGACCTCCTCTGAGCCACAGTGGGCTGCCCGGCGACCGTAGGACTGGGCCATTACCAAGGTCAATCCCCGTGCGGGGTTGATTAGTTGGCGCCCCGGCGTGTGGTGACGGGGCCGGCTTCCGGTACGGGGAGCGCGGGGCGGGGGCCGGTCAGTGGGTCGCGGGGAGCCAGCGGTACTGCAGCTCCGGGCGCCCGACCTGCCCGTACTGCGGACTGCGCTGCGCCCGCCCGTTGGTGACCAGATGTTCCAGATAGCGGCGCGCGGTGATCCGGGAGATCCCGACCTTGGTCCCGGCCTCGCTGGCGGTGAGTCCGTCGGCCGACGCGCGCAGCGTACGGGTCACCGCTTCCAGCGTCGGGGCGCTCAGCCCCTTCGGCAGCGAGGAGGGCTGCGGCGCCCGGAGCGCGCCGAGCGCGCGGTCCACCTCCTCCTGGCCGCTCGCCTCGCCGGCCGCCGCCCGGAACTCCGCGTACCGTACGAGCCGGTCGCGGAGGGTGGCGAAGGTGAAGGGCTTCAGTACGTACTGGACGACTCCGAGCGACACGCCTTCCCGTACCACCGCGAGGTCGCGCGCCGAGGTGACCGCGATGACGTCCGCGTGGTGGCCGCCGGCCCGCAGGCTGCGCAGGAGCTGGAGGCCGTGCCCGTCCGGGAGGTACAGGTCGAGGAGGATCAGGTCGATGTCCGTACGCTCCAGCAGCCGGCCGGCCTCCACCCGGGAGTGGGCGACGCCCGCGACGGTGAAGCCGGGCACTCTGCCGACGTACAGCTGATGGGCGTCCGCCGCGACCGGGTCGTCCTCGACCACGAGGACACGGATCGACGCGCCTGCGGGGCCGCTGGGACCGGTCGGCCCGGTGGGGCCGGCTGGGCCTGTGGGGCCAACGGGGCCTGTGGGCCCGGTGTGGCCCGGGGAGCCCGTGTGGCCGGCAGGGCCCGTGTGGCCGGTGTGGCCCGGGGCGCCGGCTGGGCCCGTGGGGTCTGTGGGGCTGGGGCTCACCGCGCCGCCTCCATCCCGTCGTCGGCGGTCCCGGCGGCGACCGGCCGCCGCCCGGCCAGCGGCAGCCGTACGGTGAACTCCGCGCCGCCCTCCGGGCCCTCCGCGAGCTTCACCGTCCCGTTCGCGCGGTGCACCGCCTGCCGTACGAGCGCCAGGCCGAGACCGCGCCCGGGACCCCTGGTCGACCAGCCGCGCCGGAACACCTCGTCCATGTCGCCGGGAGCGACCCCGGCCCCGGTGTCCCGTACGCCCAGGATCAGTTCGTCGTCCTCCACCAGGGCCGTCACGATGATCCGCGCGCCCTCGCCGCCCTGCGCCGCGTCCATCGCGTTGTCGATCAGATTGCCCAGGATGGTCACCAGATCGCGCGCCGGGAGCGTCGACGGGAGAACGCCGTCGTCGATCCGGCTGTCCTCGGCGAGCTCCAGCTCCACACCGCGTTCATTGGCCTGCGCCGCCTTCCCCAGCAGCAGGGCCGCGAGAATCGGCTCGCCGACCGCGCCCACCACCCGGTCCGTGAGCGCCTGTGCCAGCTCAAGCTCCGCCGTGGCGAACTCCACCGCCTGCTCCACCCGTCCCAGTTCGATCAGCGAAACCACCGTGTGCAGCCGGTTGGCCGCCTCGTGCGCCTGTGAGCGCAGGGCCTGGGTGAAGCCCCGCTCCGAGTCCAACTCACCCGACAGCGCCTGGAGTTCGGTGTGGTCGCGCAAGGTGACGACCGTACCGCGCTGCTCCCCGCCGACCACCGGGCGCGTGTTCACGACCACGATCCGGTCGGCCGTCATATGCGCCTCATCCACTCTGGGCTCCGAGGCCAGCAGCGCGCCGGTGAGCGGCGCGGGCAGCCCCAGCTCGGCGACGGGACGGCCCACCGCGGAGTCGTCCAGACCGAGCAGCTCGCGCCCGCCGTCGTTCATCAGCGCGATCCTGCGCCCGCCGTCGAGCATCAGCAGCCCTTCGCTCACGGCGTGCAGCGCCGCCTCGTGGTAGTCGTGCATCCGGCTCAGCTCCGCCGCGTTCATCCCATGGGTGTGCCGGCGCAGCCGCGCGTTGATCACATACGTACCCAGTCCGCCGATCGCCAAGGCCGCGCCCGCGGCCAGGGCCAGCACCCTGACCTGCTGGGTGACCTCATCGGAGATCCGGTCCACGGTGATCCCGACGCTGACCAGACCGGTGATCCGGTCGCCGTCCCGCACCGGGGTGACCGCGCGGACCGAGGGGCCGAGCGTGCCGGTGTACGTCTCGGTGAAGGTCTCGCCGCGCAGGGCCGGCGCTCTGCCGCCCAGGAAGGGCATCCCTATCTGCGCCGGATCGGGGTGCGTCCAGCGGATTCCCTCCGGGTTCATGATCGTGATGAAATCGAGGCCGGTGTCGCGGCGTACCCGCTCCGCGTACGGCTGGAGTGCGGCGCTCGGATCCGGGGTACGGATCGCCTCGCGCACCGACGGCGAGTCGGCGAGCGCGTGCGCCGTGGCCAGAACCTGCTTGCGCGCGGTCTCGTCCGTATGGGCGCGACCGGTGACGTACGCGAAGACCGCGCACCCCGCGACGACAGCCGCGACCAGCACGACCTGCATCGCGAAGAGCTGGGCGGCGAGACTGCGGGGGCGCGGCAGATGCATGAAACAAGAATGCCTGGCCGGATTCATATGAACGAAATGAACGTAAGGGTGACCGGCGTCACACGGTGGTGGATAGTCACCGGGACCCCTCGGGACAGGGACGGGGGATTCGCAGGAGACGAGTCAAGGAGGACCCGTGGCCGCAAGGCGGGACCGTACCCACTATCTGTACATCGCGGTGATCGTCGCCGTGGCGCTCGGCATTCTGGTGGGCTTCGCGGCTCCTGGTGTGGCCGTCGAGCTGAAGCCGATCGGTACCGGCTTCGTGAACCTCATCAAGATGATGATCTCGCCCGTGATCTTCTGCACGATCGTGCTGGGCGTCGGGTCGGTCAGGAAAGCCGCCAAGGTCGGCGCGGTCGGCGGGCTCGCCCTCGGCTACTTCATGCTGATGTCGACCGTCGCCCTGGCCATCGGCCTGGTCGTCGGGAACATCCTGGAGCCCGGTTCCGGCCTCCACCTCACCGAGGCCACCCGTGAAGCGGGCGCGGCCCAGGCGACCGGCGCGAGCGAGTCCACCGCGGACTTCCTGCTCGGCATCATCCCGACGACGATCGTCTCCGCCTTCACCGAGGGCTCGGTCCTCCAGACGCTGTTGGTCGCGCTGCTGGCCGGCTTCGCGCTCCAGGCCATGGGCTCCGCCGGTGAACCGGTGCTCCGTGGTATCGGTCACATCCAGCGCCTGGTCTTCCGCATGCTCGCGATGATCATGTGGGCCGCGCCGGTGGGTGCCTTCGGCGCCATCGCGGCGGTGGTCGGCGAGACCGGCCTCGACGCCCTGAAGTCGCTCGCGATCATCATGATCGGCTTCTACATCACCTGCGCGCTCTTCGTCTTCCTCGTCCTCGGCGCTCTGCTGCGGGTGATCGCGGGCGTGAACATCTTCTCGCTGCTGAAGTACCTGGGCCGCGAGTTCCTGCTGATCCTCTCGACCTCCTCCTCCGAGTCGGCGCTGCCGCGGCTCATCGCGAAGATGGAGCACCTGGGTGTCAGCAAGCCCGTCGTCGGCATCACCGTCCCGACCGGCTACTCCTTCAACCTGGACGGCACGGCCATCTATCTGACGATGGCCTCCCTCTTCATCGCCGAGGGCATGGGCGACCCGCTCTCGATCGGTGAGCAGGTGTCGCTGCTCCTCTTCATGATCATCGCGTCCAAGGGCGCGGCGGGTGTCACCGGCGCGGGTCTGGCGACGCTGGCCGGTGGCCTCCAGTCGCACCGGCCGGAGCTGGTCGACGGTGTCGGTCTGATCGTCGGCATCGACCGCTTCATGAGCGAGGCGCGCGCCATGACGAACTTCGCGGGCAACGCGGTCGCCACGGTCCTGATCGGTACGTGGACCAAGGAGATCGACAAGGGCCGCGTGGACGAGGTGCTGGCCGGACACATCCCGTTCGACGAGAAGACCCTGGTGGACGACCACCACGGTGCTCCGGCGGACGCGCCGGACGACGTCTCGAAGGACGTGCCCGAGTCGCGCGCCACCACCAAGGCGGACAAGGCCGGGGTCTGATCCCGGCACACGCACCACGATCCCGGCCGGGGTGACACCCCCCATAGCCCCGGCCCCTGAAGACCGGCCGTACGGAGACGCTTCCGTGCGGCCGGTCAGTTTTGCGCGGGGGCGGGTCCGGCGGTCCCGGGGGTGGTCCGGGCTGAGGCCGTTGCCGTCCTCGCCGTCGCCGTCGCCGCCCTCGCCGTCGCCTTCCGTACCGCTGCCGTCCGTACCGATGTGATCGGGCACCGGTACGGACGGCAGCGGTACGGACGACTGTCCGGGACCGTGCGGGGCTGCGCGGGGCTGTGCTGTGCGGGGGCTTTCGGGGGGCTTTCCGGGGGCCTTCGGGATCCGGGAGGACCGCCTACCAGGCCACCGGCAGCTCGTGCGGGAAGCGCCGGATCGTCTCAGTGTCCCAGCGCAGCTCCTCGGCCGGCACCGCGAGCCGAAGCCCGGGGAAGCGGTCCACCAGCCGGCCGATGGCGGCCTCCAGCTCCGCCATGGCGAGGGGAGCGGCGATACAGCGGTGTCCGCCCCAGCCGAACGTCATGTGCGGAGTGGGCGGACGGTGCGGGTCGATGACATCGGGGTCGGAGAACCGCTCCGGATCGCGGTTCGCCGTCAGATACGAGACATGGACGAAGTCACCGGCGCGGATCCGCACCCCGCCCATCTCCACGTCCTCGGTCGCGACCCGCGGAATGCCCACCCCCTTGCGGAACGGGATGTACCGGAGGAGCTCGTCCAGCACCTGCGTGAGCGACTCGCGCCGGCTCCGCACCAGGTCCATCAGCTCCGGGCGGGTGAGCAGGAGGTAGGCGATATTGCTGATCTGGCAGGTCGCCGTGTCGTGACCGCTCAGCATGAGCGTCAGCGACATGACCGCCAGGTCCTTGTCGTCCAGGACGTCGTCGCCGTCCTTGGCGGCGGCCAGCGCGCTGATCAGATCGTCCCCGGGGGTGCGCCGCCGCTCCGCCACCAGCCCGCCGAAGTACTCACGCAGTCGCGCCTTGGCGTCCGCGGCGGCCTGACGCGAGTCCGGCGCCGTGGACAGCAGCTGGTGGGCGTACTCCTGCATCCGCGGCCTGTCCGGCGGCGCGATGCCCAGCAGCTCGCAGACGGTGTGCTGGGGGAGCTTGTTCGACAGATGGGCGGCGAGGTCGGCGGGTGGGCCTTCCTCCTCCATCTCGTCGAGGAGCTGGTCGACGATGCCCTCGACGGCGGGCCGCATCCTGTCCACATGCCGGGGCGTGAACGCCTGCGAGGCGAGCCGCCGCAGCCGGCTGCTGATGGGCGGGTCCATCACGTTGATCGACTCGGGGGAGACGATCGGCTCCGGGGTCATCCTGGGGTAGTCGTGGCTCATGATTCCCGCGCGGCTGAACCGGGGATCGGTCGTCACCTGTCGCACCCCGTCGAAGTTCGTGACCAGCCACGCGTCCGCCTCGCCGTAGGGCAGCCGGATCCGGGTGACAGGCCCCTGGGACATGAGGTCCCCGAGCGAGGGGTCGAAGTCCAGGCCCTTGCTGAAGTCGAACGGACAGGTGGTCGTTTCCCCGATTTCGGTCATCGCGTACTCCAGGACGTGCGCGGACGTTGTGGGCGAGAGATAAGTACCTCGCCCATTTCGGGGATATGCCTACCGGCGGGCAAATGGGTACGGGTCGTGCGGGAGCGTGCGCGGGGGTGTAGGGGGCGTACGCGTGGACGGTCGGCCGGTGGCGGCGAGTAGACGCCAACGCCCCGGGCCGGCGAACGCCGGTTGCTGACGACATGGCGACCGGTCGCAGCGAGCCCGTCGTCAGGAGCGAAGACCCGGCCGGCTGGGAGCGTGCCGCGTATGAGGACATCCCGCGCCTCGGTCTGAGTCGGACGCGCCTCGGTCTGATCGGGGCCTCGGTCTGATCGGACGTGCCTCGGGCACCGGGGAGCGATGGATGTGCGGGCAAGCGTCGCCGTCGATGGGCCGGGTGGCAGGATGAGCGCAACGATCAGGAGAGGGGCCAGACATGGCTGTCATCCACCGCACCACCATGACGCCCGGGAAGCTTGAGCTGCTCGCCTCGTGGCTTCCCGCTCGGCCCTGGAACCTCGGCGGTGGGCATGAGCCCCGGCTGACCAAGGCCGGCGGCTTCCGGCTCGACGACCCGCAAGGCGAGGTGGGGATCGAGTTCATGGCGGTCACCGACGAGTCCGGCGACCGGCCGGTCACGTATCAGATGCCCCTCAGCTACCGTGGAGCACCGCTTCCCGGTGCCGATCACGCGCTCATCGGCACGTCGGAGCACGGTGTGCTGGGGCGGCGGTGGATCTACGACGGAGCCCACGACCCGGTTCTCGTCGCGCAGTTGTTCGCTCTCGTTCTCGGCGAGGCCGAGCCGCAGGCCCAGAACGTGAACAACACCCCGGACCCGTCCGTCATCGCCCACTTCGCCGAGGCCGGCCACACGGCCTCGGTCAGCTCCGTTGACGTGACCGACGGGCCGCACGGTACGGATCTGCGCCTGCTGACCGGTTCCGCACCCGGGTCGCCGAGCGGACCGGCGGCCAAGGGGCTGACCATCCGCGTGAACCGTGTGCTGCGGCCCGAACCGGCCGAGTCAACCACCCACGCCACAGGGGACGTTGGCCATGTCACCGCCGACTGGCTGCTGCCGGACGGCACCAAGGCGCGTGGCCGGTACGCCGTCGTGCGCGACATCACGCCGTAGTGGTGAGTTTCCGGCTGGCGGCGTACGCCGTGTGCATGAGAACGGGCGCGTGCTGCTCGCCCATCACGTCTCGGGAAACCGGACTCTGCCAGGTGGCAGGGTCGAGCACGGGGAGGATCCGTTCGACGCGGTGATCCGGGAGGTCGCCGAGGAGACCGGCCGCGACGCGGTGGTCGAACGCCTGCTGGGCGTGGACTCACGGGTGATCCCCGCCGCCGAACGCACCGTACCCGGCGGACCGGAGCACCAGAATGCCGGCGTCTTCTACCAGGTCCGCATCACCGGCGGCCGACTCCGGCCCGAGCCGAACGGCGAGACCGCCGAGCCGGCCTGGATTCCGGTCCCCGACGTCTCCAGCCTGTGCCGGTCGGTGAGATGGAACGGGACCGTTCGGCCCGAGCGGGGAACCACCGCGCCGCATCGGTCATCAGATCTTGTGAAGCGAAAAGCAGGAGGGACCTCTTCCAGGCGCGGGGGAGCTGTCGTGCCGCACGACAACACGTCGGCGCGGCCGGCCCGACTCCCCTCCCCTCCGTACATCTCCTAAGGAACACGCTTGACTTCCCACATATCGATCCTTCCCCGGCGCCTGCGGCGCACCGCGACCGTATCCGTGCTCGTCGGCACCGCCGCCGCGATCGTGGCCACGGCCTCCCCGGCGAGCGCGATATCCGGCACCGGTGCGGAGCCGCCCCGGTCCGAGGTCTCCTGTACGTCGGACAAGACCGGCCTCGCGAGCCGGCTCACCGAGGACATCAAGGCCGTGGTGGAGGACGCCGCCCTCAAGGGGCGGGTCTCCGTCGCTCTGTACGACCGCACCACAGGCACCAACTGCGCGTTCAACGCGGATCAGCAGTACGACTCGGCGAGCGTCGTCAAGGTCATCGTCCTGGGCACGCTCCTGCGCCAGGCCCAGGACGAGAACCGGGACCTGACCTCGTCCGAGCAGACGCTCGCCACCAACATGATCACGGCGTCCGACAACGACTCGACGACCACACTGTGGAAACAGCTCGGTCTCGCCCGTATCTCGGACTTCCTGCGCCTCGCGGGCATGGAACACACGACCCCCGACCTGGAGGGGTACTGGGGGCTGACGCAGATCAACGCCGCCGACCAGCTCAGGCTGATGGAGCTGCTCACCGCGTCGAACCCCGTTCTCGACGACGACCGCCGTGCCTACGCGCTGGGCCTGATGAACCAGGTGATCCCCGCTCAGCGCTGGGGCGTCCCCACGGGCGCGCCGGACGGAGCGACGGTGCACGTCAAGAACGGCTGGCTGCAGCGCAGCAGCGGCGGATGGCGTGTGCACAGCGTCGGCGCGTTCACCGGGCAGGGGCATGACTACGGCCTCGCGGTCCTGACCGCCGACAACACGGACATGCCCGCCAGTGTCGCGGTGATCGAGAACATCGCCCGGGTGGTCCACGCGGACCTCAACGGGACCACTCTCGCCCCGCTCCGGGAACAGCGCCGCCAGGCCCTGCCCACCACCTCCGACGGCTCCCTGGTGCCCGACGGCGACCGGTGACCCACTCCGCCGCCCGGCCCAGGCCGGGCGGCGGAACCGGTGATCCGAACGAAGGCCCTGGCTGTACCCGGCCACAACACCGCCCACAACACCGGTCGCGTCGTTGGGGCTGGGCGGGATCCACGAACCGGCTTGACCCTCACGTCGCGTGAGGCCGGAAGGTGGGGTGCGTGAGCGACCACTACAACGCGTTCGAGATAAGTCCCATACCCGCTCCCGGCCCGGACGCGGTTGTGCCGGAGCTGTTCCGCGGCATCTACGGAATGCCCGCGTTCATGACGATCCCCACGAGCGATCTGGCGGCGTCGGTGGACTTCTGGATACGTGGGCTCGGGTTCTTCGAGCTGTTCAGCGTCCCCGGCAGGCTCGTGCATCTGCGCCGGTGGGCGTTCCAGGACGTACTGCTCGTCCCGGCGGCCGGCGTTCCGGAGCGGGCACCGGCGACGAGCCTGAGTTTCGCGTGCCTGCTCAGCCAGGTCGATTCCCTGGTAGAGGCCTGTCGCGCGGTGCGCCCGGACTCGGTCGACGGTCCACGGGACACTCCCTGGAACACCCGCGATGTGGCGGTGATCACCCCCGTACCGGCTCTACACCGCCGGTGACCTGGAACGCCTGCACCGCATCGTCGTCTACCGCGAGACCGGCCTCGACCTGGACAGGATCCGGGCCGTCCTGGACGACTCGGCCGCGGACGCGCCCGCCGCGCTGCGCGCGCAGCGCACACGCACGCACCTGGCCGCCGGGGGTGGAGCAGGCCCTGCTGCTCGTAGTACCGCAGGGCTCGGGTGGTCGTGCCGGCCTCGTTCGCGCAGGGTCCGCACGGCGCGGCGCGCGACGAGGAGAACCGTGACGCGGCCGCGCCGGGTCCCGCCCCGGGTGCCATCCGGCTTCGGTCAGCCACACGTCCACTTCTTCGGGCGCGGAGAGTATCGGCATCGTCTGTCCTCACGAGATCCGGCCGGGAGCGCGGGCGGCGGTCGTGTCCGACACGATCGGGTGGTTGTTGTGCGTTCTCCCGCGCGGCCTGGTGCCTTCTGCGATCCTCGGCCCAACAAGCCATCATCCAGTACGAGTTGACACGTGCGCCGGCCGGGCCGGCTCATGGCCGGGGGAACAGCATGTCGTCGAAGCAGCTCTTGTTCAACGGGTCCTGGCTCGTCGTCGTGGGCGTGTGGAACGCCGTCTCCGACGCGCCGATGTGGCTGACCGTGTGGACCTTCGCGCTCGGTTTGTTCACCGTCCTCTACGGGGCCTCCCGCTGGATGAAGGGGCTGTGACGGTGCTCGGGACCAAGCAGTGGCCTCCAGCCGGGGGCGCGTCGTGCGCGGCGGCGGGCCGGCTCGGGCGGGACCTGTAGGGACGCGGAGGGCGGGGGAGAGTATGTCGGCCGCGCGACCATCGACGGACCGGGTGCCGCCCGGACTGGACGATCAGGCACTGGGGTGTCTGGCGGCTCTGGCCGTGCCTGCCAGAGCCTTCACGATCCTGGCGCCGCTGCTGCTGCTGTTCTCGGTGGACGACGTTCCGGGCTCCGCCCGTGGGCTCTTCCCGCTCGCTGTCGCGCTGCTGATGGTCCTCGGCTTCGTACGGAGCGGCGCCGAACGGCATCTGCCGTCCCTCGGGCGCAGCGTCCAGCAGTTCGCGCATGCCGGCCCCCTCGTGGGTGTCGTCGTCTTCGCGCACAGCTCCGCCGGCGAGTGGCTCGCGGCGCGGTGGCTGGAGCGGCCGTGGCTCACCGGTGGGCAGGGCGGGCTGCTGCTCGCCGGTGTGACCGTGCTGTCCGCCCTGATCACACCGCGCGAGCTGGGTCTCGTCACCACCTACTGGCCGCAGCCGGCGGCCGGTGCGCGGTTCGGCCGGAGCGGGTGCATGACCGGGGCCATCGTTCTGCTGCTGCCCCTTCAGCTGGTCCGCACCATCTGCTGGGCCGGTACGCTGCCGCTGTTCCTGGCCGGCGCCGCCGCCCCGTCGACCGCGCTGATCCAGGCCGCCCTGGTGATGATCGTCGCCGAACTCGTCGTCGCGCTCACCGTGCGATGGTGGCTGAACGACATCGGAGCGCTGATCACCTACGCGGTGACCATGGCGAGGAAGTGGCCCTCGCTCGGGGACGCCGTCGTGCACGCCTGGGCGCGCGAGCGGATCACCGCCGGGGCCCGCGCCACCCGCTCGCCCACGGCGCCCGGCACCCCGGACTACTCCCTGGTGATCCTGCTGGCGGCTCTGGCCACCACCGCGCCCGATTCCCGGAGCGGCCGCCGCGCCGCCCCCGGCTACCGGCCGCTCTGCGAGTCCATGCTGCGGGCGGCGGGCAACGCGCTCCTCGACGAACGGGACGTCGGAGAGCGGGACCGCGCGGAACACTGGCGGCTGCATCTCGCCGCGCGCGGCACGGTCGCGTACGCGTTCGCCACCGTCGCGGACGGCGAGGGCGCCGTCGAAGAGGCCACGGCACGGAGCGCCGCCGCCGTCAAGGACCTGGAGGCGGCCGGGTACCCCGACTTCGCCGCCATGGCGCGGTTCCAGTGGGCGGGGAGGCTGCGGAACGACTACCCGGCCGTGCGCGATGTGCTGCGCCCGGTCACCGAGGGCGGCCAGGGGGCGGCCTGGATGTCACCGTTCGCCCATCGCGTCCTGGCGAACGCCGCGCGCTCCGGAGCACCGGAGCGGGTCGCGTTCCACGAACAGGCCGAATCCGCCCAGCCGCGCGCCGCCGAAGGGCGCTCGGAACGGCGCGCGGAGGAGCGGGGGTGGTTTCCCCGTGCCGTCGTGCCGGCGGTGCCCGACGCGGGGGTCCGGCTCTTCGAGCGTATGAACTGGCGGGTGTGGCGGCAGCTGTTCGAATCCGGCGAGATGGCACGTACCTCGGCGCGGCTTCCCGATACCGGATCGGGCAAGGCCTCGGGTGCGGTCGACCAGCCAGGACTCGACACCGACGGCATCAACTACTTCGGTGATTCCTTCGCGAGTGTGGGTACGGCCTGGAAGATGGTGTGGCACGCCCAACTCCTCGCGCCGGTGGGCCGGTTGCGTACCGCCCGCTGGTTGCTGGAGCGTGGGCTGAGGAAGTCGGGCGACCTCGCCCTCCAGATGGAGGCACTGAAGCTGCTCGCCTCGATCGACGAGGAGGAGAAGGACTGGCCCGCCGCCTACGCGCGCTGGAGCGAACTCGTACGGCTGGAGGAGGCGCGGCGCGGCGCAATCGCCGACGGCGACCGGCGCATCGACTACCCGGCCTCCCATTACAGCCGTCTGATCCTCCTCCTCACCGGGCCCGAACGCGGGCACATCCCCGGTCTGCGCGCGCCCCAGTGGGCGGTGGCCTTCGACCACAGCGAGCGGGACCGTTCGCGCGTACTGCTGGAAGTGCCGCGTCCTGAGCATCTGACCGGCGGCCGCCCCCCGGCACCTGTCGGCCACGCGGAACTGACCTCCGTACTCAGCGGGTACGAGCGGCGCGGCGGCCGGCGCGGACTCGTCGTCAGCTTCTATGTGTTCCATGCCCGGGTCATCGTCTTCCTGGTCCGTTCCGGTACGTCGTCCCCCGTGGTCGAGGAGGGGAAGCTGCCCCCCGGCCCGGCGCTCCCCGACGCCCTCAACCGCTTCGGGCGGCTGACCTCGGCCGCCGGCTTCGACCAGGAGGGACTCGACGCGGACTTCGGCGCGCTGATCGGGGCGGTGACGCGCCACAGTGAGCCGGGCGAGCCGGTGTGTCTCGTGCCGCACGGCCTCCTGCACGAGATCCCCCTCCACGCGGTGGCCACCGGCGGTGTGCCGCTCGCCGCGCGCAACCCCGTCCATGTGGTGCAGAGCGCCTCCCTCCTGGCGGACCTGTACCGGGACACCGCTCCGCCCGCCCCGCGCGGTCTGTGCGTCTTCGCCGACTCACGCTCCGATCAGCCGCTCGTTCACGCGCGCGCGGAGGCCCGCTCCCTGGCCGGGGCGTTCGGCGGGCGCGCCGAAGTCCTCTCCGGCGACCGGGTCACCCGGCGGCTGGTCCTGGACCGGCTCGCCCGCTCGGAGGCGACGGCCGTGCACTTCGCCTGTCATGGCGTCCTGGCCCCCGACGACATCGCGGGCAGCGCGATCAGCTGCGCCGACGGCCCGCTGACCATGGAGGATCTGCTGGGGCTGCGGATCCGCGCGGATCTCGTCACCCTCAGCGCCTGCCGCAGCGGGGCGAGCAGAGGGCGCCCCGGCGACGAACGGCTCGGTCTCGCACGGGCCTTCCTCATCGCCGGGGCCAAGTCCGTCCTGGTCACGCAGTGGCAGGTGGACGATCTGTCCACCGCGCTGTTCATGGAGCGCTTCTACGAGCTGCTGGTGGCGGGGGCGCCGCGCGGGCGGGCACTGCACGAGGCGCAGGCGACGGTACGCGGGATGACCATGGACGCCGCCGTACGCCGGTGCGAGGACGCGCTGACCCGGATCGGTGATCCCCGGATCGGCGGCCTCCGGACCGGTGACGCCCGGACCGGTGACGCCCGTACCGGTGACGCCGGAGACGGGGCGGCCGAGAGGACGGCGTACGAGTCGGTGCTGCTGCGTCTGCTCTGCGAATCCGGTGATCTCCCCGCCGCGAAGCGGACGTTCGCGCGGCTCAAGGAGCGCACCCCGAGCGGCAGTCCGGAGCGAAGGGAGCTGATGGTGCTCTGGTCACGGCTGATCGCCAGTGCCGAAGCGAGGCGAGGCGGCGGCCCCCGCGCCCGCCCCTTCGAGCATCCGTACTTCTGGGCCCCGTTCGTCCTCGTAGGAGACGCCCGATGACCGCACTCCCGGCGCACACCCCGCTGGCCGGCCTGGCCAGTCCCGATTTCGCCACGGTGCGGGAGCCCTACGGCGGGGACACGCCGAACTGCCGCTATCTGATCGGGGTTTCGGCCGACGGAACGCCCATCACTCTCGCGGTCCGCACCGCATGGGCCGCCCCTCGGCGTGCGCCCGCCGTGGTGGTCTCCGGCTCCGCGACCCTCCAGGACGTCGTCGAGGAATCGGCCCTGCTCAACCTGCTCGAACTCAGCCCCGAGGCCGCCGTGGTGATGGACCACGCGAGCGGCGCCGTCCGGGGCGTACTGGAACGGGCCACCGTCGACGCGTATCTCCGGCAGGACCGGTTCCCCGGCGGGCCCGTACGCGCGGGCGGGGGCTGGGGCGCGGCCACCGGCGACGACAGCTGTCTCTGCGGGACGCATCGCACCCCGCACGCCCATGTGGTCTGCGCCTTCGGCGGCTGCGGCCGCGTCAACGCGCTGCACTTCTACGATCCCGAGGATCCCCCGGAGTGCCCGGGGCCGGGCGACGCGGTACCCGCGCATCCGTTGATCCTCTCCGTACGAGGGTGATGACGTGATCGCGGACGTGTTCCGGGACGCGCTGGCGGGTACGAGCCGGCGCCTGCTCTTCACCTCGGCACTCCCCGCGCTCGTCTTCTCGTCGGTCCTCCTCGGGATCACCCTCGAAGCCGCCAACGGCGCGCATCCCGCCGCCGAGCCGGGTACGGGGCTCGGTACGGCCATCGCCACCTGGAGCGACCGGCCCGGGAGCGTGCGTACCGTCCACGCGGCGGGCTTCGTCCTCGCCGTCACGCTCCTCACCGCCCTGCTGGCGGCCCACCGGGTGACCCTGCTGCGCTGGGCCGAGGGGTACTGGCCCGGACGTCTCGGCCGACGGCTCGGGGCGTGGCGGGCGAGCCGGCACGAACGGGCCCGCGCACAGCTGCGCGGCGATGTACGGGCGGGCAGCCCGGACGCGTACGAGACGCTCTATCTGCGCTTCCCGCTGCCCGGTCTGCCCGTACTGCCGACGCGTCTCGGCAATGTCCTGCGCGGCGCCGAGGACTACCCCCGTACCCGGTACGGGATCGACGCCGTGCTCGTCTGGCCCCGGCTGTTCCCGCTCCTGCCCGCCCCGTTCACCGCCGCGTTCGCGTCGAGCAGGGCCCGGCTCGACGCCGCGCTCGCCGCGACCGCGCTCTCCGGCGCGTTCACGGTCGCGGCCCCGGTCTGCACGGTGGTGACGGGCGGTGCGCCGTGGCTCGCCGTCGGTTCGCTCGCGGCCGGCGCGCTCGGCGCGCTCACCGGCTACCGGGCCGCGCTCACCGCCGCCGTCGTGCACGGGCAGCAGATCCGTGTCGCCTTCGATCTCTACCGGGGGCTGCTGCTGGACACGGCCCGGCACGGCGGCCGGCCACCCCTGCCGGAGGCGGGACCCACGGACCCGCAGCCGCCGTTCCCACGACCGCAGCCGCAGCCGCTTCTCCAGCAGCCGCAGCCCGCGCCCGACGTGCTCAGCAGCGCGGCCGAACGCGAGATCTGGGAAGGGCTGTGCGGCTTCTGGTACCGGAACATCCCTGTCGAGGCGCGGGTCGCCGCCCCGCGATCCGGCGGCTGACGCGCCTCGCCCGTGCCCGGCCGGTACGGGCCGGTACGGGTTATGGGGCGGTCCGTACCGGCCTTCTCACGCCGCGCCGGCTCAGGCGAACGGGATCCGGATCACCGACTGGTTGCCGATGCCCAGCGTGCTCGCGCCGGTGCCGATGGCGTTCCAGACCTCGATCCGTACCTTCCCGTTGACCAGGTCGCCCTGTGATCCGGTGGCCGACTTCAGGCCCCTGGCCTGCGTGTAGTGCTCATAGCCGGGGACGGGGTCGGTCGCGAAGTACGCGTAGGTCTCCGTACGGTCCCAGGTGCCGTCGCCCGTACGGTCGTAACTCACCCTGACCTGCTGGCCGTTGCCGACCGACGTGCCCGCGTCGACGAACAGGTCGAACTGCGTGGCACCGCCGTTGTACGTACGGGTGATCCCGCTGGAGGTGAAGACCTGCGGGGTGTGCGGCGTGCCGTCGTGATTGGCGCCGCCCGCCGCGGCGAGGGTGGCCGACGCGGCCGAACCGGCGGCGTCACCGAGCCCGGCGCCCGTCCGCGCGTACAGCGTCGAGGAGCCCGAGGGCGGCGGGTCCGTCGGCGGGTCCGTCGGGGGTGTGCCGCCACGCGTCCAGACGGCCACGTAGTCGACGAGCATGGGACGGCCGGGGACGGTCGCGGCTGTCGGGGTCCGGCCGCCGAGCGCGTCGGGGAACGCGCCGCCCATCGCCACGTTGAGGAGGATGAAGTACCCGGCGTGGTCGGTCATGTTGGCCCAGGTACCGGCGTCCATCTGGTTCTGCCGCACGGTGTGGTAGAGCTGGTCGTCCACGTACCAGCGCAGCTCGTTGGGCGTGACCGCGCGGTCCCACTCGAAGCGGTAGGTGTGGAACGCGGACTGGCAACTGGCACCGGGGCAGGCGCGGCTGGCGCCGAGTCCGGTCGTCTCGTTGCACGGGCCGCCGGGGCTCACACCGCAGTGCAGCACGCCCCAGACGGAGTTGATCCCGTTGACGTTCTCCATGATGTCGAACTCACCGATGCCCGGCCAGTTCCAGTAGTTGCCCCGGTACGGCGAACCGAGGGCCCAGAAGGCGGGCCAGTAGCCGAGCGCGGCGTCGCCCGTCACATTCGGCATCTGGATACGGCCCTCGATACGGAGGGTGCCGCCCGCCGGAGCCTTGAAGTCGGCGCGGCGGGTCTCGACCCGGGCCGAGGTCCAGTTGCCCGCGCCGTCCCTGAGCGGGGTGATTCGGAGGTTGCCGTTGCCGTCGAGGCTCAGATTGTCGGGGCTCGCGGTGTAGTTCTGGATCTCGCCCGTGCCCCAGTTGCCCGGCCCGCCGGGGTAGCCGTGGCCGGTGTCGGTCTGCCAGTTGGTGGCGGAGGGCGGCGTGCGGTCCGCGCCGTTGAAGTCGTCGCTCCACTGGAGGTTCCAGCCGGGCGCGGGCGGTATCGCGCCCTGGGCCGTACCGGCGCCGGTCACGCCGACGAACCCGGCCAGCGCGACGGCCATGGCGAGGATCGCGGCGACAAGGGGCGTACGGGGCGCGAAGCGGGGACGGGGACGGGGAGCGGTGGGGGGAGCGGATCTGATGCGACTGGTTCTCAAGGAACACCTCCGGTGCGGATGGTGCCGAGGAGCGGGACGGGGAGTGGACGGGGGTGGGACGGGGGACGGGGGACGGGACGTGGAGTGCAGCGTGAGAGCGCTCTCAGTACGTCTTGTAACGGCGCCGGGGCATACCGTCAATGCCTCTCTCCTCGCCTGTCGCCCCCGCGCCCCGACTCCCTTGCCTTGACCTCGGCGTCAAGGATTACGGTCGAAGACATGCGAATCGGCGAGCTGGCGGAGCGGGCGGGGACGACCACGCGGACTCTGCGTTACTACGAGTCACGCGGGCTGCTGCCCGCCCGGCGCGCGGTGAACGGCTACCGCACGTACGACGAGAGCGACCTGCGGCTCCTCCGGCAGATCAGAACCCTTCAGGACTTCGGGTTCGACCTGGAGGAGACGCGGCCGTTCGTGGAGTGCCTGCGCGCCGGGCATCCGGCCGGGGACTCCTGTCCGGCGTCGCTCGCCGTCTACCGCCGCAAGCTCGGCGAGCTGGACGGGCTGATCGGTGAGCTACAGGCGGTACGTGCCCAGGTCGGGTCGCAGCTCGCGCAGGCGGAGGCGGCGCGGGCCGGGCTGGCGGACCAGGCGGAGGTGCCGGGCGGTCCCGAGCCGCTGTGCGAACTGACACCGCACACGAGCGCGCGTGCGTTCGGCCGTGCCAATCGAGGAGAGACAGCGAAATGATCGTGATAGACGGTGTCGACGCCGTGACGGACACGGACTTCGACAACGAGGTGCTCGGAGCCGGACTTCCCGTGCTCGTGGAATTCACCGCCGACTGGTGCGGCCCGTGCCGGCAGCTCGCGCCGGTGCTGAGCGCCGTGGCGGGGGAGCAGGCCGGCCGGCTCAAGGTCGTCCAGCTCGATGTGGACAGCAACCCCGAGGTCACGGCCCGGTACGGGGTCCTCGCGATGCCGACGCTGATGGTGTTCCGCGCGGGTGAACCGGTGAAGTCCATGGTCGGAGCCCGCCCGAAGCGCAAGCTCCTCCAGGAGCTGGAAGAGGTGGTCTGACGCTTCGAGGTGAGCGGGAGGGGATATCCCGCGGGAGGGGATATCCCGTACGGGTCCCACCCCGGCCCTTCCCCAACGGCGCGAAGGCGGCAACGGCGGCGGCGACGCCTTGGCCAACGGCGGCGGCGACGCTTTCGCGCCAACGGTGGCGGCGACGCCTTCGCGCCAAGGTGCGGGGCCGACGCCGGCGGCGGCTCTGCCGATTCAGCCGATGGGCGCCGGCATCCGCACCACGTCGTAGGCCAGCTCGATCACGTCCCCCGTCGCCGGGTCGCCCAGCTCGACCCGCCAGCGGTCGGCGAACTGGTCAACGCCCTCGGCCATCGGGATCGTGCCGGAGATCAGCACCGTACCGGGCAGCAGATCACCGCGCTCCCGCAGCACCTCGGCCCAGTAGCCCGGGGTGAGCAGCTCCGCCAGCGTGCCGTCCTGGATGACGGTCTCCTTCCCGAAGCCCCCCGTGCCCCCCGAGCCCGCGCCGTCCCCGGAGCCCCCGGAGGCGGCGTGGCTCACCCATGCCCGCAGGGTCAGCGTGTCCAGCCGCTCCTGTACGTCGGCCAGCCGCCAGGCGCGCCGGGCGAGGACGTCCGGGCCCGCGTTCTTGCTCCACGCCACACCGTGCACCTCCAGCTCACGGTCGGTGTGGTCGCAGGCGGCCGTCAGCAGCAGCTCCCCGTCGCCGTCCACCACCAGGGCCCATTCCGCTTCGCCCGAGGTGCGCCCGTGCTGGACGCTGACCCGGTCGGTGTGCTGCGCCAGATACGGGGCAACGGGGTAGAGCGCGGGCGTCACGGACGGCGCGGGCACCCCCAGCTCGGCCAGCTCCGCCACATGCGCGGCGACATCGTCCTGGCTGCGTCCGGCGTAGCCGGCGTTGAGCACCTGGACGACATCGACGCGCCTGGTGGTGCCGTCGGGCAGTTCGAAGGTCAGCAGCGCCATGGGGTTTCTCCACATCGATCGCGGTATCGGCGAGGTTAACTTTGCGCGGAAGGCTTGCGCATACGACCTGTATACAAGAAGTATGCCGGAAGGTCGATAGCGCACCTCAGCAAGGACGGACATCGTGAAGAACAGCACGAACATGGACACGGGCAGGGATAAGGGAATGGAAACGCAATCGTTCGGCGGGTCCGCGGTCCGCCGCGCCTTCTTCGCCAGCCTCACCGGGACCGCCCTGGAGTGGTACGACTTCGCCATCTACTCCGTGGCCGCCGCGCTGGTCTTCGGCGATGTCTTCTTCCCCTCCGAGGACCCCGCCACCGGCACGCTCCTCGCGTTCTCCACCTACGCCGTCGGCTATGTGTCCCGGCCCCTGGGCGGTTTCGTCTTCGGCCGTCTCGGCGACAAGATCGGCCGCAAGAAGGTCCTCATCGCGACCCTCGTACTGATCGGGGCCGCGACACTGCTGATCGGTCTGCTCCCCTCCTACGCCACGATCGGTGTGGCCGCGCCCATCGCCCTCGTCATCCTCCGCTTCGCCCAGGGCGTCGGTGTCGGCGGCGAGTGGGGCGGGGCCGTACTGCTCTCCAGCGAGTTCGGCGACCCGCGCCGGCGCGGCTTCTTCGCCTCGGCCGCGCAGATCGGCCCGCCCGCCGGCAACCTGATGGCCAATGGTGTACTGGCCGCCCTGGGCGCCCTGCTGACGGAGGCCCAGTTCACCTCCTGGGGCTGGCGCGTGGCCTTCCTGCTCTCCGGGGTCCTGGTCGTCTTCGGGCTGTGGATCCGCGCGAAGCTGGAGGAGACCCCGGTCTTCAAGGCGATGGAGGCCGAGCAGAAGCGCCCCGAGGCGCCGATCCGCGAGGTCTTCACCACGCATCCCCGCGCGCTGGCGGCCGCGATCCTCAGCCGGGTCGCCCCGGACGTGCTGTACGCGCTGTTCACCGTCTTCGTACTGACCTACGCGACCGGCGAACTGGGCATGTCGCGCGGCTCCGCGCTGGCCGCCGTCCTGATCGGCTCCTCGTTCCAGGTCTTCCTGATCCCGCTGGCCGGAGCCCTTTCCGACCGGATCAACCGGCGTCTGCTGTACGGCGTCTCCGCCCTGGCCGCCGGCGTATGGCCGTTCCTGTTCTTCCCGATGACCAGTGGCGGCAACTGGCCGCTGCTCGCGCTCGGGGTCGTGGTGGCGCTGGCCATCCACTCGCTGATGTACGGGCCGCAGGCGGCCTTCATCGCCGAGCAGTTCTCCGCGCGCCTGCGCTACACCGGCTCCTCGCTCGCGTACACGCTGGCCGGGGTCATCGGCGGAGCCGTCGCGCCGCTGCTCTTCACCGCGCTGCTCGACGCGTACGACTCATGGATCCCGCTGGCCCTCTATGTCGCGGTGACCGCGGTGGTCACGATCGTCGGCCTGTGTCTGGGACGGGACGGGAACCCCGCCGACGACGACCTGAGCGGTACGGAACAGCCCGCCCGCGCGGGGGCGTAGCCCGTACGCCCAACCCCGCCCCGCCCCGCCCGGATCCGGCACCGTTGACCTCACACCCCGTACCGCGTAACCAGTAACCCCGCACCCGGCACCCCGCACCCGCACCCGCACCCCGCGCCCGAGAAGGGAACCACCTCATGCGCATCGCGCTGAGCCAGCTCACCACCGGCCCCGACCCCGAGCGGAATCTCGCGCTTCTCCGCTCCGAGGCCCACCGCGCCGCCGACGAGGACGCCCGCGTCATCGTGTTCCCCGAGGCCGCGATGGCCTGTTTCGGCACCCCCCTGGCGCCGCTCGCGCAGCCGCTCGACGGCCCCTGGGCCACGGCGGTGCGCCGGCTCGCGGAGGAGACGGGACTCGTCGTGGTCGCGGGCATGTTCACCCCGGCTCCGGACGGCAAGGTGGCCAACACCCTGCTCGCCACGGGTCCCGGCGTCGAGGCGTCCTACGACAAGATCCATCTTTACGACGCCTTCGGCTTCGCCGAGTCCGATACCGTGGCGGCCGGCTCCGAGGTCGTCACCATCGAGGTGGACGGCGTCGGGATCGGCCTCGCCACCTGCTACGACGTCCGCTTCCCCGAACTGTTCCGGGCGCACGCCGACGCCGGAGCGGTGCTCTCGCTGCTGCCCGCCTCCTGGGGCGCCGGCCCCGGCAAGCGCGAGCAGTGGGAACTGCTCACCCGCGCACGGGCGTTGGACGCCACGCTCTGGCTCGCCGCCGTGGGCCAGGCGGATCCGGCGGCGTCCGGTACGGGCCCGGCGGCCGGCGCCGCGGTGTCGCCCGCTCCCACCGGAATCGGCCACAGCGCGCTCATCGGCCCCGACGGGACCGTACGGCGGAGCCTCGGAGCCGGCCCGGGGACGCTGCTCGCGGACGTGGATCCGGATGAGGTCGCCGCGGTCCGCCGTGCCGTACCGGTGCTGGCCAACCACAGGCTGAACCAACCGAGTTGACCGAAGCGGAAGGCCGTCCGCGCCCAACTCGTTTTCGGACGGCTTCCCTTCGGCACGCTTCACTTCGGCGTCCTCTGCCGTCACACTTCACTCAGCGTGTAACTCCCGTCTCCTCCACCCCCCTCGGTATTGGCTGACCCTTCATCGCTCCGACATCCTGCGATGCTCGACGCGTCAACGAGGGCGGGGGAAGGTGATCCGGGCATGTCAACCGGACCGCGTACCCCACATCGCGGCCGATCAGGAGGACGCAGTGAAGAAAAGCTCGCGCATCCGCAAGGTCTCGCTCATCTTCGGCAGCGCCATCGCGCTGGTCATCGCCGTGCCGGGTAGCGCGCTCGCCGATCCCCCCAGGGCCCTGCCCGGCAACGCGGACGGGATGGAGCAGACGTTCCAGCCGGCTTTCGACTACGACACGGACGGCTGCTACCCCACCCCCGCCATCGGCCCCGACGGAACCATAGCCCCCGGCCTCAACACCACCGGGGCCGTCAACGGTTCGTGCCGCGACTCATGGGACCTCGACAACACCAACGGATACGCGCGGTCCAAGTGCAACAACGGCTGGTGCGCGATCATGTACGGCCTCTACTTCGAGAAGGACCAGGCCGTGGCCGGCAGCGGGCTCGGCGGGCACCGGCACGACTGGGAGCATGTCGTGGTGTGGGTGCAGGACAACGAGGTGAAGTACGTCTCCACCTCCGCCCACGGCAACTTCAACATCCACACCCGTGACCAGATCCGCTGGGACGGCACGCACGCCAAGGTCGTCTACCACAAGGACGGCATCGGCACGCACGCCTTCCGCGCCGCGAACTCCAACGACGAGCCGCCGGAGAACCACTACGGCACCTGGCGCTTCCCCACGCTGGTCGGCTGGAACGGCTACCCCGCGGGTGTCCGCGACAAGCTGAGCCAGGCCAACTTCGGCAGCGCCGTCTTCGGCCTCAAGGACGGCAACTTCAACGGCCATCTGCAGAAGGCCAAGCCGGTCGGCATCCCGTTCGACCCCAACGCCTGACGGACGGACAAGTCCGGTCCGTACGTGCGCGCCTGACGGGCGAGCAGGACCCTGAGGCGTACGTACGTGTCTAACCGGCGAGCAGGACCTTGAGCGTCGTCTCCAGGTGACCGTCGATCGCGCTGTGCGCGGCCGGCCGGTCACCGGAGGCGATCGCCGCCAGGATCGCGCGGTGCTCGGTCAGTACGGACTCCTGCCGCCCCTGCTGGTTGTAGAGCGCCACCACCCCGGCCCGGATCTGCCGGCTGCGCAGCCCGTCGTAGTGCCGGTTGAGCAGCGAGTTGCCCGCGGCGGCCACGATCGTCGCGTGGAAGAGATGGTCCACGGCGATGAACTCCTTGGCGTGCTCGGGCCCGCTCAGGGTCCGCTGCCGCTCCAGGAGCCCGGTCAGGTCGGCCACCAGCGCGTCCCGGTCCCCCGGGACGACCTGCTCCGCGGCGTACCGCTCGACGATGCCGCGCAGCTCCATCAGCTCGGTGATCTCCCGCCCCGACAGCGGAACGATCTGCGCCCCCCGCTTGGGGACCAGCCGTACGAGATCCTCGGCGGCGAGCAGCAGCAGCGCCTCACGGATGGGGGTACGGGAGACCCCGATGCGGTTCGCCAGCTCCTGTTCGGAGAGGAACTCGCCCTGCCTGTCCGGGTCGGTGAGTACGTTCTCCTTGAGGAACGCGTACGCCTTCTCCCTGCCCGACGTCATGACTTCCCCCACAGCGAAGGTTGCATACAACGAGTATACAGCTCCCCCCGGCGGCGTGGTGGGCGCGAAAAGGGTGCGGGTCACACGAAAAGCACACAAAAAAACCCCGGAACCGAATTGACGGTCGGGGTGTTCCTCTGCGTATATTGATTGTTTCCACGTCTTGAAAATGAAGACATGAACCAGGTCACTGGAATGCAGCGTATCGGACAGGGGCTGAATTGTCAACCGAGGAATTGCAGGACGAGCAGCAATTCGTCTCCCTCCTCTATGAGCGCCTCGATGCCTTGAGGGAGCAGGCCGAGACCGCCGTGGAGGCGTCGATCGGCCAGGTCAACACCGTGCGGCAGGCCCGCGTCGAGCGGGATATCAGCGTCGCGGAACACTCGGGCCGTGTAGCCGCGCTGAATGCCGTGGAGTCCGGTCTCTGTTTCGGCCGGATCGATCTCGGCGAGGGGACGAACCATCACATCGGACGCATCGGAATGCGCAGGGACGACCCGGAACGCACTCCGCTGCTGATCGACTGGCGGGCCCCCGTGGCACGCCCCTTTTATCTCGCCACCGGCCATTCCCCGATGGGGCTGCGCAGACGGCGTCACCTCACCACCCAGGGGCGCCGCGTCACCGCGCTCCATGACGAGATCATGGACCTCACCGACACCACCCGCACCGGCTACGAGGACCCGGACGGTGACGCCGTACTGCTCTCCGCGCTGAACTCCGCGCGTACCGGGCGGATGAGCGACATCGTGCAGACCATCCAGGCCGAGCAGGACCGCATCATCCGCGCACCGCACCGCGGTGTGCTGGTGGTCGAGGGCGGTCCCGGCACCGGCAAGACCGCCGTGGCGCTGCACCGGGCGGCGTATCTGCTCTACGCGTACCGCGAGCAACTGGCCCGCCGCGCCGTGCTGATCGTCGGGCCGAACCCCGCCTTCCTCGGCTATATCGGCGAGGTGCTGCCCTCGCTCGGTGAGACCGGCGTGCTGCTGTCGACCGTGGGGGAGCTGTTCCCGGGCGTACGGGCCACCGGTACGGACACCCCCGAGGCGGCCGAGGTCAAGGGCCGGGCAGACATGGCCCGCGTACTGGCCGAGGAACTGCGCGGCCGGCAGGCACTGCCCCGCCCCGTCATGGAGATCGAGCACGCCGAGTACGGCACCCTCGTGCTCGACCGCGACACGGTGTACGAGGCACGGCAGCGCGCCCGGGACACCGGACTGCCGCACAACCCGGCCCGGCCGACGTTCGCCTTCCGGATCATCGACGCCCTCACCTCACAGCTCGCGGACCGGATCGGCGCCGACCCGCTCGGCGGCGCCAACCTCCTCGACCCGACGGACATCGCCCAGCTCGGCAAGGAGATCGCCACCAGTCCCGAGGTGCAGGCGGCCATCGACACGCTGTGGCCGAAGCTCACCCCTGAGCAGCTCGTCTCCGACTTCCTGGCGGATCCGGGCGCCCTGCTCGGCTCGCGCGACGCCGCCGCCGTACGCCGCTCCGGTCCCCGGACCGGCGCCGACGCCAGGATCGACTGGACCCCCGCCGACGTACCGCTGCTGGACGAGGCGGCCGAACTGCTCGGCGAGGACGACAGCGCGGCCCGCGCCGCCGCGGCGCTGGAGCGCCAGGAGCGGATCGCCTACGCGCAGGGCGTGCTCGAACTGTCCTACGGCTCCCGTACCCAGGAGTTCGAGGACAGGGACGACGACGAGTCGGAGGTCCTCGCCGCGCACGACATCATCGACGCCGAGCGGTTCGCGGAGCGGCACGAGGAGACCGACACCCGCAGCGCCGCCGAGCGGGCCGCCGCCGACCGCACCTGGGCCTTCGGCCATATCGTCGTGGACGAGGCGCAGGAACTGTCCGCGATGGCCTGGCGGTTGCTGATGCGCCGCTGCCCCAGCCGGTCCATGACCCTCGTGGGGGACCCCGCGCAGACCGGGGACGCGGCCGGCTGCGACTCCTGGCAGCAGATCCTGGAGCCGTACGTGCGGGAGCGCTGGGAGCTGACCAAGCTGGGCGTCAACTACCGTACGCCCGCCGAGATCATGGAGGTCGCGGCCGAGGTACGGCGCCTGACGGACCCGCTCTTCGAACCGCCGCGGTCCGTGCGCGCGACGGGCGAGGGGCCGCTCGTGCGCTCCGCCAAGCCGGGTGACCTGGCCCGTACGGCGGCCGGACTGGCGGTCGAGCACCCGGGCGAGGGACGGCTCGCGGTGATCGCCCCGGCCGCGCTGCTGCCCGGCCTCGCGGCCGAACTGCCCGACGCCTCCTGGGGTATCGCGCCCGATCTGACCCGGCCCGTCGTCCTGCTCGACGCCCGGCAGGCGAAGGGGCTTGAGTTCGACACCGTGATCGTCGTCGACCCGGAGGCGATCATGGACGGCTCGCCGCGCGGCACCAACGATCTGTATGTGGCGCTGACGCGGGCGACCCAGCGGCTCGGGATCGTCCGTGACGCGGAGGTCCCGTCCCGGCTGAAGACGGCCACGCCGTAGGCCCGTTCACCACAACGCGGGACACGGGCGGACCGCGCGCACCGCTGCGCGCGGTCCGCCCACCCGTGGTCCCTGTTCAGCGGAGTCCCGCTCCGGTCACCGCGACGATGGCCAGACGAACGCGCCACTCCTAAAGTGACCCGGATGAACACTCGCCCCTATCGCTCGTCCGTACGGGACCAGGCCGCCGAGCTGACCCGGACGACGATCCTCGACGCCGCCGAGCGGCTGTTCGCGGAGCACGGCTACGCGCGGATCACCGTCGCACGTGTCGCCGAGGAGGCGGACGTGGCCGTCAACACCGTCTACGCGGCCTTCGGCACCAAGGCCGGGCTGGTCGTCGCCCTGATGGAACGGGGCGCGGCCGAGCCGGCCATAAGCCGCGCGCTCGACCGGGTGAGCACCGCGGCCGACGGCGCCGAGGCCGTCCGATGGGCCGCCAGGGGAACGGGCGAGACGGTCCGCCGCCATGTGCGCGCGATGGCGGTGCTGTACGACAACGAGACGGCCGATCCGGTGATCGCTGAGGCGGCCGGGCGCGCGGACGACCTGGCACGCGCCCGGCTCGCCGAGATCGCCGGGCGGCTGGCGTGTCTCGACGCGCTCCGGGACGGAATCGGCTGTACCGAAGCCGCCGACATCCTCTGGTACCACCTGAGTCCGTGCTCCTGGCGGCGGCTGCGCCGGATGGGCTGGAGCTGGCAGCGCGCCGAGGAGTGGCTGGCGGCCCAGCTGGCCACCACACTGCTGCGGCCGTGACACCACGGCGATCATGACGCCGCTGCGACCATGACCGCGGGCCTGTCCGGATTCCGCTCCCGCGAATTCGGTGGAGCAATACCCTTATCAATATGCGCATACTCTTCTCAAGCACTCCCGCCCATGGCCACCTGCTCCCGCAACTCCCCCTCGCCCGCGCGTTCCGTGAGCGAGGTGACGACGTGGTGTTCCTCACCGCGGGCGGTCTCGCTCCCTTACTGGCCAAGGAAGGTTTCGACCTCCTGCCGGCGGGGCCGACCATGGACGTGATGGTGGAGGACTTCACGCGCAGGACAGGCGTGCTGCCGGAGGGCGAACCGGCCCCGGAGGTGGTCGCCGAGCTCTTCGCCGGAGTCCGGGTCGACGTCACCGCGGACGAGGCGCTCGCCGCCGCCCGGGACTGGCGGCCCGAGCTGATCGTCACCGAACTCGCCGACTGCGTGGGCCCGTTGGTCGCCGCCGCCCTCGACGTTCCGGTGGCGAACCTCGCGTACGGTCCCGCCCTGCCCGACGTTTTCGCCGCGGCCATGGAAGCGAACGTCGCGAGTCGCTACGCCGCACGCGGTATCACTCCCCGCCCCGCCGCCCACTACCTGGACACCTGCCCGCCCGCGATGCAGCAGGACGGCTGGCAGCCTCCGGCCGGACGGCTGGCGCTGCGCCCGGAGCCCCACGGGCAGACGCCGGCCGGACAGAGTTCTCCGGACCCGGCCGGGACGACGGCACCGGCCGGCTCGACGGCACCGGCCGACCCGGAGCGGCGGCGTCCGCGCGTGCTGGTCACCTTCGGCACCGTCTTCTCCGCGCCCGAGGTACTCAGTCCGATCCTGCGTGAACTGTCGAAGGAGGACATGGAGCTGAGGGTCACCCTGGGCCTCACCGCGTCCGCCGAGGACTTCGACGTCGACCACGACCGGGTGACCTTCGTCGGCTTCACCCCGCTGAGCGAGCTGCTGCGCGACACGGACCTGGTCGTGGCCCACGGCGGCGCGGGCACCACGCTCGGCACGCTCGCCGCGGGCATCCCGATGGTGATCGCCCCCCAGGGCGCCGACCAGTTCATCCAGGCCGACCGGGTGGCCGCGGCGGGCGCGGGACTCGGTCTCCCGGGAGGTACGGCCACTCCCGAGGGGGTCGTCAAGGCCGCCTCCGCCGTCCTGGCGGACCAGGGCTTCCGGGCCGCCGCGCGTATGGTCGCCGACCAGATCGCCGCGATGCCGTCCCCCGCCGAGGTGGCCGCGGCGCTGGCGGCGGAGCCGGCGCCGGTGGCCTGAGCCGGGGCTTTGGGCCGGAACGTGACGAGGTGGCGCCGCCCGAAGTCCTGGGCGGCGCCACCTCGTCAGCTGCCGACTCGGCTCGGCTCGGGAGAGCGGGGTGTCAGACCGGCCGCAGCCAGACCGTCGCCAGCGGCGGCAGCGTCAGCTGGACGGACACCGGGTGGCCGTGCGCCGCCACCGACTCGGGCTTCAGCGGGTCCGCGTTGAGCACGCCGCCGCCGCCGTAACGCGCCGCGTCCGTGTTGAGGACCTCCGTCCAGGCGGAGAACTCCTCGGGCACACCGAGCCGGTACTGATGGCGCACCACCGGCGAGAAGTGCGAGACCGCCAGCAGCGGCGAACCGTCCGCGTCGAACCGCAGGAACGCGAAGACGTTGTCCTCGCCCGCGTCACCGTCCACCCACGCGAAGCCCTCGGGGACGGTGTCCCGCTGCCAGAGCGCGGGCGTCGCGCCGTACACCGTGTTGAGGTCGCGGACCAGATCGCGCACGCCCCGGTGGTCGGGCTCCGCCTCGTACGACGGGTCGAGCAGCCACCAGTCCGGCCCATGGCCCTCCGACCACTCCGCTCCCTGGGCGAACTCCTGCCCCATGAAGAGCAGTTGCTTGCCGGGGTGGGCCCACATGAAGCCGAGATAGGCGCGTTCGTTGGCGCGCTGCTGCCACCAGTCACCGGGCATCTTGGAGACCAGCGCGCGCTTGCCGTGGACCACCTCGTCGTGCGAGATCGGCAGCACGTAGTTCTCGCTGTACGCGTACACCATGGAGAAGGTCATCTCGCCGTGGTGATATTTGCGGTGGACGGGCTCCTTGGAGACATAGTCCAGTGAGTCGTGCATCCAGCCCATGTTCCACTTCAGGCCGAAACCGAGCCCGCCGAAGCCGTCGGGGCCGACATGGTGGGTGGCGCGCGTGACGCCGTTCCAGGCGGTGGACTCCTCGGCGATGGTCACCGCACCGGGACAGCGCCGGTAGACGGTCGCGTTCATCTCCTGGAGGAAGGCGACGGCGTCCGGATTCTCCCGGCCGCCGTGCTCGTTGGGGGTCCACTGCCCTTCCTCGCGCGAGTAGTCGAGGTAGAGCATCGAGGCGACGGCATCGACCCGCAGCCCGTCGACATGGAACTCCTCGCACCAGTACACGGCGTTGGAGACCAGGAAGTTACGGACCTCCTTGCGGCCGTAGTCGAATTCCAGCGTGCCCCAGTCGGGGTGTTCCGCCCGCTGCGGATCGCTGTGCTCGTACAGCGGACGGCCGTCGAACTGGGCCAGCGCCCACTCGTCCTTCGGGAAGTGCGCCGGCACCCAGTCGACCAGCACCCCGATCCCCGCGCGGTGCAGGGAGTCCACGAGGTACTTGAAGTCGTCCGGGGTGCCCATCCGGGACGTCGGCGCGTAGAAGCCGGTGACCTGATAGCCCCAGGAGCCGCCGAAGGGGTGCTCGGCGATCGGCATCAGCTCGACATGGGTGAAGCCGAGGTCCTTGACGTACGCGGGCAGTTGCGAAGCGAGCTGACGGTACGTCAGGCCGGGCCGCCAGGACGGCAGATGGACCTCGTACACGGAGAACGGTGCCTCGTGCACGGGACGGTCGGCGCGGTGCGCGAGCCACTCCTCGTCGTGCCAGACGTGGTGGGACTCGGTGACGATGGACGCGGTCGCGGGCGGCACTTCCGTGCGCCGCGCCATCGGGTCGGCGCGCAGGGTGTGCGAACCGTCGGGCCGTGTGATGTCGAACTTGTAGAGCGCGCCCTCGCCGACCCCCGGCACGAACAGCTCCCACACCCCGGTGGAGCCGAGCGAGCGCATCGGGAGGCTCGTACCGTCCCAGTAGTTGAAGTCACCGGCGATCCGGACGCCCCGGGCGTTGGGTGCCCAGACGGTGAAGCGGGTGCCGGTGACGCCCTGGTGCGTCATGATCCGGGCGCCGAGGGCCTTCCACAGCTCCTCGTGCCTGCCCTCGCCGATCAGATGCAGATCCACGTCTCCGAGCGCGGGCAGGAAACCGTACGGATCGCGCACCTCCAGCTCGTCCAGCTCCTGCGTGGCGTCGCTGTAGCGGACGAGGAGTGTGTACGAGGGCACCGCGCGCAGCGGCAGCACACCGGAGAAGAAGCCGTCGCCGTCGTCGTTCAGCGCGGCTCTGACCGCGGGCTCCTCGGTGACGACGGTGACGGCGCGCGCGTACGGCCGCAGTGTCCGGAAGAGGACGCCGTCCGGCACGGGACGCACCCCCAGCAGCCCGTGCGGATCGTGGTGCGAACCGGCGAGCAGCCGCTCCCGGTCACCGTCGTCCAGCGGTCGCGCGGCCCGTACCCGACGGCCGCCGCCCGGTTCCACCCGCGGCCGGGGCGCCGTGCGGGCCCCCGGCTTCTTGGCACCGGCGGCGGCGGAACCGGCAGCGGCGGGGGAGGTGGCGGTGGCGGGGGAGGCGGCCGGCGCGGGCGCGGTCTGCGGTGCCTTGCGGCGCGCGGGCTTCTTCCCCTTCTTCCCGGCGGACTTGCCCGTGCCCGCGCCCGCACCGGCACGCGCGGCCTCGGCGGCGGGCGCCGGGACGGGGAGCGAGGCGGTGGGAAGCTCGGGCTGGGACGAGCTGTCGGACGAACGGTCGGACGGCGTGCGGGGGGTCACGGGGGCTGCCTCCTCGGCTGGGCTTCGCTGCTGGACGGTCGATACGGGTGGACAGAGCGGGGGCGGGGCGGGGACGGAGCGGGGACACGGCGGGGACAGAAGGGGACGGCGTGGGGACAGAGGGGGACGGGGGAGCGGGACAGTCGGGGGAGGCCGCCGGGCTCCGGCCCGGACGCGTCAGGCGCCCTCGGCCAGCCGCCGGATCGCCGCCATCGGGACCGGCAGCCAGTCGGGGCGGTGCCTCGCCTCGTACAGGACCTCGTAGATCGCCTTGTCCGTCTCGTACGCGCGCAGCAACTCGGGCTCCGCGCGCGGATCGGTGCCCGCGGCCGCCGCGTACCCCTCGCAGTACGCGTCCCGGCAGCGCGTCGCCCAGTCCGGGCGCCATGGCTCGTGGGAGCGGGCCGCGTAGTCGAAGGAGCGGAGCATGCCCGCCACATCACGGACCGGCGGCTGCGGGCGGCGGCGTTCGGCGAGCGGTCTCGCGGGCTCGCCCTCGAAGTCGATGACCGACCAGCGGCCGTCCGGCGTCCGCAGGGTCTGGCCCAGATGCAGATCGCCGTGGACGCGCTGCGCGGGCCGGCCGCGCCCCGCCTCGTCGAGCCCGGCGAGGGCGGCGAAGGCGGTCCGCAGCCCGGCGGCGTACGGCATGAGCGAGGGCACCGCGCGCGCCGCCGACTCCAGGCGCTCGGCCATTCCGTCGGCCAGCTGCGCGGTCTGCCTGCGGCCCAGCGTCACGGTCGGCAGCGCGGCGGCGAGCGCGGTGTGCACCTCGGCGGTGGCCCGCCCCAGCGCGCGCGCCTCCGCGATGAACTCCCTGCCGTGGGCGAGCGAGGAGAGTGCCAGCTGCCAGCCGTCCTGCGAGCCGCGCAGATAGGGCTGGAGGACGCCGAGGGTGAGCGAGTCACCGCTGCCGGAAGGGTCGGCGGCCTCGAACCAGCCGACCGGCGCGGGCACCCGCTCGCACCCCTCCGCGGCGAGGGCCAGCGGCAGTTCCAGATCGGGGTGCGGGCCGGGGAAGACCCGGCGCAGGATCTTGAGGATGTAGGCGTCCCCGTAGACCAGGGAGGAGTTGGACTGCTCGGCGTCGAGCAGCCGCCCGCTCAGCCCGGCCGGGACGGTGCTCGCCCGGTCGAACCGCAGCGGCCCCAGCGCGCCGGGCGAGCGCAGCCGCTCCAGCAGCAGTTCGGCCAGGTGGGGATCGTGCAGGCCCTCGTAGACGGTACGGCCGGCCAGCGGTCCCTGCGTGGCATGGCCGATCAGCGCGGACGCGAGGCGTGGCGGCAGCGCCTTCCGTACCCCGAGCAGCAGCTGATAGCAGTCACCGGCGGGCGACGAGACCCCGGAGGGGGTGGAGGACGGCGACGAGGGAATCGACAGCGGCGGTCCGGACGGGCCGCGCTGCTCGACCCGTACGAGCAGATGCAGCAGACCCGGACCGCTCGCGTCCACCGGCAGCAGTTCGGTGACCGTCACCGGCACGAAGCCGGTGACCGGACGGCCCTTGCCCGCGAACCAGCGCTGGCGGGGCAGCCAGTCATGGAGCAGCGGAGCGAGCGAGCCGACCAGCGTTCTCGCGTCGGCGGGCGACAGAGCGGGCGACACGGGCGGTGCGACGGGCGGGGCGACGGGCGAAGCGGTTGCGGGGCGCGGCGTAATCCGGATGGATGCAGCCTTCGACATGGCATCGCGTCCTTTCCCCGGGCACACCACAGGATGCGCAGAGTGTCCCGGATTGCGGCAATGGCTGTCCGGCTGTGCGGGACGTGTCGGGTGAGGATGATCCGTACGGATCGATTCCGTACGAACTCAATACGAATTTGATCGAATCGATCGAACTAGATGTGGAGGAGCGTGCCCCGTGCGGGGCGGTGGAAACCGCCCGGCACGGGACCGCGGTCAACACCGCGTGAACGAGTGAGCGGTGATGTCACACCGCGGGGTCCTTGCGCAGCCGGAACCAGTAGAAGCCGTGGCCGGCCAGGGTGAGCAGGTAGGGCCACTCGCCGATCGCGGGGAACCGCACCCCGCCGATCAGCTCGACCGGATGGCGCCCGCTGAACTCCTTCAGATCCAGTTCGGTGGGCTGCGCGAAGCGCGAGAAGTTGTGCACGCAGAGCACCAGATCGTCGCCCTCGCCCTGCTGGGAGGGTGCCTCACGGAGAAAGGCGAGCACGGCCGGGTTCGACGACGGCAGCTCGGTGTACGAGCCGAGGCCGAAGGCCGGGTTCTGCTTCCTGATCTCGATCATCCGCCGCGTCCAGTGCAGCAGCGAGGACGGCGACGCCATCGCCGCCTCCACATTGGTGACCTGGTAGCCATAGACCGGGTCCATGATCGTCGGCAGATAGAGCCGGCCGGGATCGCTGGACGAGAAGCCCGCGTTCCGGTCGGGCGTCCACTGCATCGGGGTCCGTACGGCGTCCCGGTCGCCGAGCCAGATGTTGTCGCCCATCCCGATCTCGTCCCCGTAGTAGAGGATCGGGGATCCCGGCAGCGACAGCAGCAGGGCGGTGAACAGCTCGATCTGGTTGCGGTCGTTGTCCAGCAGCGGGGCGAGCCGCCGCCGGATGCCGATGTTGGCGCGCATCCGCGGGTCCTTGGCGTACTCCGCGTACATGTAGTCGCGCTCTTCGTCCGTGACCATTTCGAGGGTCAGCTCGTCGTGGTTGCGCAGGAAGATGCCCCACTGGCAGCCGGTCGGGATCGACGGGGTCTTGGCCAGGATTTCCGAGACCGGGTAGCGGGACTCGCGCCGTACGGCCATGAAGATGCGCGGCATCACGGGGAAGTGGAACGCCATATGGCATTCGTCGCCGCCCGCCGTGTAGTCGCCGAAGTAGTCGACGACATCCTCCGGCCATTGGTTCGCCTCGGCGAGGATCACCGTGTCCGGGTAGTTGGCGTCGATCTCCTTCCGTACCCGCTTGAGGAACTCGTGGGTGGCCGGGAGGTTCTCGCAGTTGGTGTTCTCCTGCTGGTACAGGTACGGCACGGCGTCCAGCCGGAAGCCGTCGATGCCCAGGTCCAGCCAGAAGCGCAGCGCCGAGACGATCTCCTCCTGCACCGCCGGGTTCTCGTAGTTGAGATCCGGCTGGTGGGAGAAGAAGCGGTGCCAGTAGTACTGCTTGCGCACCGGGTCGAAGGTCCAGTTGGACGTCTCGGTGTCGACGAAGATGATCCGGGCGTCCTGGTACTGCTTGTCGTCGTCGGCCCAGACGTAGTAGTCGCCGTACGGCCCGTCGGGGTCCTTGCGGGACTCCTGGAACCAGTCGTGCTGATCACTCGTGTGGTTCATGACGAAGTCGATGATCACGCGCATGCCGCGCTGGTGCGCGGCGTCGACGAACTCCACGAAGTCGGCGAGGTCCCCGAACTCGGGGAGCACCGCCGTGTAGTCCGAGACGTCGTAGCCGCCGTCGCGCAGCGGTGACTTGAAGAACGGCGGCAGCCAGAGGCAGTCCACTCCGAGCCACTGGAGATAGTCCAGCTTGGCCGTGATGCCCTTGAGGTCGCCGATGCCGTCGCCGTTGCTGTCCTGGAACGAACGCACCAGGACCTCGTAGAAGACGGCACGCTTGAACCAGTCGGGATCGCGGTCCTTGGCCGGGGTGTCCTCGAACGTGTCGTGGACGGGCTCATTGACGATCATGATGTGGGTGACCCTCCGATCGGCGGGGACGGTCGCAGAACCACGACGTGCGCGGGCGTGACGCCCGGCTCTAGGCGCACGTAGGTGGAGCTGCCCCAGTGATAGGTCTCGCCGGTGAGCTCGTCGCGCACCGGGGCGGTCTCGTGCCGGTCGAGGCCGAGCCGCTCCATGTCCAACGAGACCGTCGCCTCCTGGGTGTGGTGAGGGTCGAGGTTGACGACCACCAGAACGATGTTCGTGCCCGACCGTTTGCTGTACGCGATGACCGCGTCGTTGTCGGCGTGGTGGAAGTGGATGTCGCGCAGCTGCTGCAGGGCGGGGTGCCGCCGTCTGATCCGGTTGAGCGTGGTGATCAGCGGGGCGATGGTCCGGCCCTCGCGCTCGGCCGCTTCCCAGTCCCGGGGCCGCAGCTGGTATTTCTCCGAGTCAAGGTACTCCTCGCTGCCGGGCTTCGCGGGGGTGTTCTCGCAGAGTTCGTAGCCCGCGTAGACACCCCAGGCGGGCGCCATCGTGGCGGCCAGTACGGCCCGTACCTCGAAGGCCGGCCGGCCGCCCTCCTGAAGATAGGCGTGCAGGATGTCAGGCGTGTTGACGAAGAGATTCGGCCGCATGTACGCCGCGGACTCTCCCGACAGCTCCGTCAGATAGCCGGTCAGCTCCTGCTTCGTGTTCCGCCAGGTGAAGTACGTGTACGACTGCTGGAAGCCGATCGCGCCGAGCGTGCGCATCATCGCGGGCCGGGTGAACGCCTCGGCCAGGAAGATGACATCGGGGTCGGTGCGGTTGATGTTCGCGATGACCTTCTCCCAGAAGAGCACCGGCTTGGTGTGCGGATTGTCGACACGGAAGATCCGCACACCGTGGGTCATCCAGTAGCGCAGGATCCGGCTGGTCTCCCGGACCAGACCGCGCAGATCGCTGTCGAAGGCGATCGGATAGATGTCCTGGTACTTCTTCGGCGGGTTCTCCGCGTAGGCGATGGAGCCGTCGGCGCGGTGGTGGAACCACTCGGGGTGCTTCGTGACCCAGGGGTGGTCGGGGGAGCACTGGAGCGCGAAGTCGAGCGCGACCTCCATCCGCAGGGCGCGGGCCGTCTCCACGAAGTGGTCGAAGTCCTCGATCGTGCCCAGCTCGGGGTGGATCGCGTCATGGCCGCCGTCGGCCGAGCCGATCGCCCAGGGCACACCGACATCCCCGGCGCCGGGCGTGAGGGAGTTGTTGGGGCCCTTGCGGTGCGTGGTGCCGATGGGGTGGACCGGCGGCAGGTACACGATGTCGAACCCCATCGCGGCGACGGCGGGCAGCCGTTCCGCGGCCGTCCTGAACGTGCCGCTCACCGGCGGCTCGCCGTTCTTGACGACCGCGCCCTCCGAGCGCGGGAACAGCTCGTACCACGAACCGAAGAGTGCCCGCCTGCGCTCCACCAGCAGGGGAGCGGGGCGCGAGGCGCTGACCAGATCGCGCAGCGGATGGCGGGCGAGGACGGCGTCGACCTCGGGGGCGAGCGCGGCGTCGAGCCGGGCCCGCGCGGGCAGTGTCCCGTCGCGCAGGGTGTCCGCGGCGGCGAGTACGGCCTCCCGGCCGTCGCGTTTCGGCACGCCGTCGGCGGCCCGCTCGTACAGCGCGGCGCCCTCCGCGAGGACGAGGGCGATGTCGTGTGCGTCGGCGGCCGCCGGGATCTTGATGTTCGCGGCGTGGCGCCAGGTGGCGACCGGGTCGCTCCACGCCTCGACGGTGTAGGTCCAGCGGCCTTCCTCGGTGGGCGTGACCTCCGCGCCCCAGCGGTCTGTGCCGGGGGCGAGTTCACGCATCGGGGTCCAGGGGCCGGGGCGGCCACTGGGGTCCATGAGGACGACGTTCGCCGCGACGGCGTCATGGCCCTCGCGGAAGACGGTCGCGGTGACCTGGAAGGACTCACCGCTCACCGCCTTCGCGGGGCGTCTGCCGCAGTCGACGAGCGGGCGTACGTCCAGGACGGGAATGCGACCAATCAGCGGTTTCACTGGATCACCTGAGGGCTGTGCGGGCGTGACAGGCAGGGCGGGTGGAGCTGACCGATCGGGGTGACCGGGTCGGATGGGTGGGACCGGCGGATCGGTTGGGGCCGGTGATGCGAGTGGATCTGGTGGTGTGGGTGCAGAGGATCTGCTTCCCTCGAAAGATCTGCTGTCTTTGCGAGGTTTTGATGTTCTTTGTAGCTGCTCGGTAGACGACTGGGAGGCTGCGGGCATGGCCGCTCCTGTCCGCGTTCACTCGAATAGCGCTGGAATCGTCCTCAATTGTGTGGGGACGCGCTCGTGTGCGGTGCGATGAGCATGCGTACGTGCCGGCTGTACCGAGGGAGCCTTCCCACTCCTTTCGGGTGGGCAATCCGGCGGATTGTTAAGTCCTGGGGCGTACAAGAACCGCCGGGGCGCACGGTTACTAACGGCAAAGTTCAGGCCACGAGTTGGGGGCAGGGCGCGGACACCCCCGGGTGAGTGCGCGTGTGCGCCGTGGTTGCGGAGGGTGAGGTGGGGCTACCGTCAAAGGGACGGCGGGTCGCACAACGTGGTGCGTCCCCTGTGGCTCGTATGTCCCCTGCGAAGGTGGAACACGTGAAGGCAATCCGTCGGTTCACCGTCCGCCCCGTCCTGCCCGAACCACTCCAACCGCTCAGCGACCTCGCCCGCAATCTGCGCTGGTCCTGGCATACCGAGACCCGTGAACTCTTCGAGTCCGCCGACCCCGCCGGCTGGCGGGCCACCGGCCGCGATCCCGTACGGCTGCTCGGGGCGGTGTCCGCCGCGCGCCTCGCCGAGCTGGCCGGGGATCGCCCCTTCCTGGACCGGCTGACCGCCGCCGCGGCCGATCTCGACACCTATCTGCGCGGCGATCGCTGGTACCAGGAGCGCGTGGGCCAGGGCGCCGAGCTGCCCGCGGCCATTGGCTACTTCTCGCCGGAGTTCGGGGTCACCGCGGCCCTGCCGCAGTACTCCGGCGGCCTCGGCATCCTCGCCGGCGACCATCTCAAGGCCGCCAGCGATCTCGGCGTACCGCTGATCGGCGTCGGGCTGCTCTACCGGCACGGCTACTTCCGCCAGTCGCTCTCCCGGGACGGCTGGCAGCAGGAGCAGTATCCGCTCCTCGACCCCAACGAACTCCCCGTCACACTGCTGCGCGAGCCGGACGGCACCCCCGCCCAGATCGCCCTCACCCTGCCCGGACACCGCTCGCTGCGCGCCTGCGTCTGGCAGGCGCAGGTCGGACGGGTCCCGCTGCTGATGCTCGACTCGGACGTCGAGGAGAACGGGCCGGGCGAACGCGAGGTCACCGACCGGCTCTACGGCGGCGGCAGCGAACACCGCCTCCTCCAGGAGATGCTGCTCGGCATCGGCGGGGTCCGGGCGGTCCGTACGTACTGCCGGCTCACCGGCCACCCCGCGCCCGAGGTGTTCCACACCAACGAGGGCCACGCCGGCTTCCTCGGCCTGGAGCGCATCGGCGAGCTGGTCGCGACCGGTCTCGGATTCGAGGCGTCCCTGGAAGCCGTCCGGGCCGGTACGGTCTTCACCACCCACACCCCGGTGCCCGCCGGGATCGACCGCTTCGACCGCGAGCTGGTGGCCCGCCACTTCGGTGACGACGGCGAACTGCCCGGTGTGCCGGCCGAGCGCGTCCTCGGACTCGGCGTGGAGACCTACCCGGGCGGCGAGCCGAACCTCTTCAACATGGCCGCGATGGGTCTGCGGCTCGCCCAGCGCGCCAACGGCGTCTCCACCCTGCACGGCGCCGTCAGCCGCCGGATGTTCGCCGGGCTCTGGCCCGGCTTCGACCCGTCGGAGGTGCCCATCACCTCCGTGACCAACGGGGTGCACGCACCGACCTGGGTGGCTCCCGAGATCGCCCGCCTCGGCGACGCCGAGCGCGTCCCGGACGCCGACGTGTGGGCCGTACGGCGCGCCCTGCGCGAGCAGTTGGTGGCCGAAGTGCGCACACGCCTGCACGCCTCCTGGCGCCAGCGCGGCGCCGAGGCCGCCGAGCTGGGCTGGATCGACGGCGTCCTCGACCCGGACGTCCTCACCATCGGCTTCGCCCGCCGGGTCCCCTCGTACAAGCGGCTCACGCTCATGCTGCGTGACCGCGAGCGGCTGACGGAGCTGCTGCTCCACCCCGAGCGGCCGGTCCAGATCGTCGTCGCGGGCAAGGCCCATCCGGCGGACGACGGCGGCAAGCGGCTGGTGCGGGAACTGGTGCGGTTCGCCGACGATCCGCGGGTGCGGCACCGCATCGTCTTCCTGCCCGACTACGGGATGGGCATGGCCCAGAAGCTCTACCCCGGCTGTGACGTCTGGCTGAACAATCCGCTGCGGCCCCTGGAGGCGTGCGGCACCAGCGGAATGAAGGCCGCGCTCAACGGCTGTCTCAACCTGTCCGTCCTGGACGGCTGGTGGGACGAGTGGTTCGAACCGGACTTCGGCTGGGCCATCCCCACCGCCGACGGCTCGGCCGCCGACGAGAACCGCCGGGACGAACTGGAGGCGAACGCCCTCTACGAACTGATCGAGGACCGCGTCGCGCCCCGCTTCTACGACCGAGGCGGGAGCGGGCTGCCGGACCGCTGGATCGAGATGGTCCGGCGCACGCTGGTGTCCCTCGGGCCCAAGGTGCTCGCGGGACGGATGGTGCGTGAGTATGTGGAGCGGCTGTACGCCCCGGCCGCCGCCGCTCATCGCGCCCTGGACGCCGACACCGCCTCGGAGCTGGCGGCCTGGAAGTACCGCACCCGCACGCTCTGGCCGTATGTGTCGGTCGACCATGTCGAGGCGGTCGCGGCGACCGGCGCCGGCGGCGGGGCGGGCAGCGGCGGAGCGGGCGGTGGCGCCGAGCTGGGCTCCACGCTCTCGCTGCGGGTGAGCGTCGGCCTCGGCGAGCTGCGCCCGGAGGATGTGGACGTGCAGGCGGTCGCGGGGCGGGTGGGCGCCGACGACACGATCGTGGACGCCCAGACCTTCCCGCTGAAGCCGGCGGGCGGGCCCGATCTGGACGGCCGCTGGGTGTACGAGGGCCCGCTCGCCCTGGACCGTACGGGCCCCTACGGCTATACGGTCCGGGTGCTGCCCGCCCATCCGCTGCTCGCGACCAGCGCGGATCTGGGGCTGGTCACGCTGCCGACGGAGGCGACGGGGGAGGGCGCGGGCGTGCTGATGCGGTGAGACGCGCGTACGCGCGCCGGGGCCGGACATCTTCGGGTGTCCGGCCCCTTGCCGTGCGGGGCCGGCGGGTGGTTTCAGCGCCGCGCGTCCGTCCAATGGTCCAGACCTTGACGTGTCCATGGGATGGTTCTACGTTCCTCACTCAACAACGGGTTCACAACTCAATCCTGCATTCATGTGGCTGAATCGAGTTGAGGAACGTCCAGCGACCGGAAGGCACCCCCACATGCGCCCCGGATCCATCCCCCGAGTCCTCGGACTCGCCACCGCTCTCGCCGGCGTACTCTCCGCCGCCTTCATGGCACCCGCCTCCGCCGAGAAGGCGCCGGACGCCGCACCGGCCAAGCCCGCCACCGCCGCGGTCGCCGCCGCGCCCGCCGGCTTCACCCACCCCGGGGTGAACCTCAACACCGCCCAACTCGACTTCATCCGCGGCAAGGTGCAGGCCGGGGCGCAGCCCTGGAAGAGCGCCTACGACCAGATGATGGCGAGCAAGTACGCCAGCCTCTCGCGCACCGCCAAGCCCCGCGCGGTCGTCGAGTGCGGCTCGTACTCCAACCCCAACAACGGCTGCACCGATGAGCGCGAGGACGCGATCGCCGCGTACACCGACGCCCTCGCCTGGTACATCACGCGCGACGACCGCTACGCGCAGAAGGCGATCCAGCTCATGGACGCCTGGTCCAACACCATCAAGGACCACACCAACAGCAACGCCCCGCTGCAGACCGGCTGGGCCGGATCCTCCTGGCCCAAGGCCGCCGAGATCATCAAGCATGTGTACGGGAACTGGCCGAACGCCGGCCGGTTCAGCACGATGCTGCGCACGGTCTATCTGCCCGAGATCATCAACGGCTCCAACTCCAACGGCAACTGGGAGCTGACGATGATGGAGGCGGCGGTCAGCATCTCCGTCTTCCTCGACGACGGGGCGAGCTACGACAAGGCGATCGGCAAGTACCTCGTCCGCGTGCCCGCCTACATCTATCTCTCCTCCGACGGCGCGCTGCCCAAGACCGTCCCGAGCCAGAACCTCAACACCCGGGACAAGATCGTCAGTTACTGGCAGGGCCAGGGGACCTTCATCACCGGGCTGACCCAGGAGACCTGCCGCGACTTCGTGCACACCGGCTACGGCATCTCGTCCGTCGGCCATGTCTACGAGACCGCGCGCCTCCAGGGCCAGGACCTGTTCCCGCAGGTCGGCGAGCGGCTGCGGCAGGCGCTCGGCTTCCAGGCCAAGTACGAGCTCCAGGCCGAGCCCGTACCGTCCTCGCTCTGCGGCGGCAGTGTGGTGCGCGGCCTCGGGCCGATCACCGAGGTCGGCTACAACGCGCTCAACACCCGGCTGGGCTACGCGATGACCAACACCCTGCGGCTCACGGAGCAGTCGCGGCCGTCGGGGACGAACAACCTGTTCGTGGCCTGGGAGACGCTGACGAACGCGAGCAACCCCAACTAGACGGGACTTTCGCAACACGCCCCAGCGGCTGCCGGGTGCGCGGTTCTCCTCGTTGTCGGCATCGACGGCGACCGCCGCCGGGGCCACCACCCGCTGTCCGGCCCGGTCCGGCTCCCGCGCGGAGGTGGGCGCCTCGGGCCCGGCGGCGGGTACGGCCTCGGCGACGACGTCGATTCCGGGGACCGCGTCGAGGACGCACCGCGTCGGCCCGACACGGCGCGGGCCGACGCGGTGAGACGCGGGGATTCGCCGGGATGCGGGTGGCGGAGGGCCACGGATAATGGACGGGGAAGGCGCCGGGAGAGGACGACGCGGCGGCGCCGAACGGGGGAGACCGGGGCAGCCGGGCGGTACCGCGGGCGCGCCGTCGCACACCCGCGCCACCGCACTCTCGGACGGGAAGTGCACGCCATGAGCAGGGCCGGTGGAATCTCGGGTGACAGGCGGCCGTTGTCGCCGCGTGAGCGGGCGGACCGGGGCAAGGCGGCCCGCAAGAAGGCGCCGAGGTCCGGCCACGCCGTTTTCAGTCCCGCCGAGGGGCGACCCGACCCGGTGGACGTGATCGAGGAACAGTCGGCCGTGCGCGTACCGGAACTCGTCCCCCTGCGCTATGGACGTATGACGGAGTCGCCGTTCCGGTTCTACCGGGGCGCTGCCGCGATCATGGCCGGTGATCTGGCCACCACGCCCACCTCCGGCATCAGGGCGCAGCTGTGCGGAGACGCCCATCTGGTGAACTTCCGGCTGCTCGGCTCGCCCGAGCGGCGCCTCGTGTTCGACATCAACGACTTCGACGAGACCCTCCCGGGCCCCTGGGAGTGGGACGTCAAGCGGCTGGCCGCGAGCCTGGTGATCGCGGGACGCGAGAACGGCTACTCGGCCAGGCAGCGGGCGGAGATCGTCCGGGCCGCCGTACGCGCCTACCGCGAGCGGATGCGGCGCTACGCGGGGATGGGCCATCTCGCGGTGTGGTACGACAGCGCCGACACGGAACAGCTCCAGCGGCTGGTGGCCGGGAGGCTGAGCGCGAAGGGCCGGGGCCGGCTGTCGAAAACCGTGGCGAAGGCCCGTACCAAGGACAGCCTCCAGGCATTCGGGAAACTCACCCGGCTCCGCGGCGGTGAACGCCGGTTCGTGGCCGACCCGCCCTTGGTCGTGCCCATCGACGACCTGCTGGAGGGCGCCGAGCGGGACCGGATCTCCCGTGAGCTCCACGCGCTCGTCGAACGGTATGGACGCAGCCTGTCCACGGAACGGGCGCAACTGCTCAAGCAGTACCGGGTGGCCGACATCGCCCGCAAGGTCGTGGGCGTGGGCAGCGTCGGAACCCGCTGCTGGATTCTGCTGCTGCTGGGCAGGGACGACGAGGACCCCCTGATCCTCCAGGCCAAGGAGGCCGACCACTCGGTGCTCGCCGCGCATGTCGGGGAGAGCGAGTACGACAACCAGGGGCAGCGCGTGGTCGCGGGACAGCGGCTGATGCAGGCCGTCGGCGACGTCTTCCTCGGCTGGGACCGGGTGACGGGCACCGACGGCCGCCAGCGGGACTTCTACGTACGCCAGTTGCACGACTGGAAGGGCATCCTGACGCCGCAGATCATGGTGCCGAGGGGCATGCGGGTATTCGCCGAACTCTGCGGGGAGACCCTGTCCCGCGCCCACGCCCGGTCGGGCGACCGCATCGCCATCGCCGCCTATCTGGGCGCGGGAGAGGCGTTCGACACCGCGCTCGCGGAGTTCGCGGAGAGCTACGCCGACCAGAACGAACGCGACCACCGGGCACTGGTGGACGCGGTGAGGCGGGGAAGGGTGCGGGCGCGGCCGGGGTGAGGCCGCGGTTCCCGCCCGCCACCGGCCGTGGATGGCCGGTGGCGTGGGGGAGCGGGCCTCGGTCGTGGGTCAGACGGTCGCGGGTCAGCTGTTCGGCTGGGTGAAGCGGATGCTGTTGCCGAACGGGTCGCGGAGGCCGCAGTCGGTTCCGTACGGGCGCTCGGTGGGTTCGTCGGTGAACTCGACCCCGAGCGCCAGCAGCGTCTCGTACGTCTTGCGGCAGTCGTCCGTGCTGAAGAAGAGCGAGCCGCCCGTCGCGCCCTTGGCCACCAGCTCGCGGACCTGCTGTGCCGTCTCCTCGGACATCGCCGGCGGGCCGGGCTTCTCCAGCAGGATCTGGCGGTCCGGGTGGCCGGGGACGTTCACGGTCAGCCAGCGCATGAAGCCCAGGTCGACATCGGCGTTGACCTCCAGGCCGAGCTTGCCGACGTAGAAGTCGAGTGCTTCGTCCTGGTCGAGGACGTATATCTGTGAGTGTGTGATCGCGTTGAACATGTGCATCACGCTACCGAGCGAGTCCGGCGAAAACTTATCCAAAACTGCTCAGTCGCGACGCGGGGCGCGGGGACCGGTCCCGCCGGCGGACCGGCCGATCGTGAGTGACCGACCGGCGCGGGTCCGTGGTGTGATGGCACGGTGAGCCGCGCCGCGGAAGAGACCAACCGCCACATGCTCCGGGCACGGGACGCGATGGACCGCGCTTACGCGCAGCCACTGGACGTCCCGGCCCTGGCCCGGATCGCGCATGTCTCGGAGGCACACTTCACCCGCACCTTCCGGGCCACGTTCGGTGAGACACCCCACCGCTACCTGCAGCGCCGCCGTGTCGAGCGCGCGATGTACCTGCTGCGGGAGACCGACCGCAGTGTGACCGACATCTGCTACCAGGTCGGCTTCGGCAGTCCGGGCACCTTCAGCCGTACGTTCCGCGACATCGTCGGCCGGTCGCCGAGGACGTACCGCAAGGAAGCGACGGCCGCGAACGTACCGACGTGCTTCACGAAGGCGTGGACGCGCCCGCACACCTGACCGCGCACACCCGACCGCGCGCACACCCGACCCCGCCCGCGCCGGTCGTTCACGCGCTCCCGTCCGCCTCCGCCAGTGACGCCACGTCCGTGTTCGCCCCGCACAGCACCACGCAGATCCGTTCGCCCGCCTCGGGCCGGTACCCGTATCCCTCACCCCGTACGGTCAGCGCGGCGAGAGCCGTCGCCGCGGCGTGTTCGACCGCGAGGCGGTGGTCCGTCCACAGCGCGCGGCGGGCGCGGATGATCTCCGCGTCCGGCACCAGCACGGAGCGCACGCCGTCGTGGTGCGCGGCGCGCAGCGCGAGCGTCGTGGCGCGGGAGGCGCCCAGGGAGTCGGAGGCCACGGAGTCGACCGGGGTGTCGACCACCCGGCCCGCTTCGAGCGCGGCGTTCAGGGCGCGGCAGTGCTCCGGCTCGACGGCCACCGTCCGGATGCCGTGGTGCCGCGCGGCGGTGGCCACCCCGGCGAAGAGCCCGCCGCCGCCCACCGAGACCACCACGGTGTCCAGGTCCGGGATCCGCTGGTGGATCTCCTCCAGCAGCGTGCCCGCGCCCGCGGCGATCAGCGGGTTGTCGTACGCGTGCGAGGCGAGCGCGCCGGTCGTCGTGGCGAAGTCCTGGCAGGCGGCCAGCGCCTCGGCGTACGACGCGCCGGTCAGCCGTACCTCGGCACCGTACGAGCGCAGCCGCGCGACCTTCACCGGCGGCGCGGTCTCCGGCAGGAACACCGTGGCGGTCACGCCCTGCTGCCGGGCGGCCCACGCGCAGGCGAGTCCGGCGTTGCCGCCCGAGGCGATGGTCACGCCCGCGTCGGGGAGGGTGCCCTCCTCGCGATGGGCGCGCAGGAAGTTCTGGGCGCCGCGCGCCTTGAAGCTGCCGGTGTGCTGGAGGTGCTCCAGGGCCAGCCACACCTGGGCGGTGCCAGGGTCGGCGGGCGCCACCGCCACGGGGCGCACATGGCCCGCGATGCGGTCGGTGGCCTGCTTGATGTCGTCGTGGCTGAGTTCTCGCACCGGCTGCTCCTCGTATCGATACGGTGTACCGTACGCTGGCTCGCATGCCCCGGCAATCCGCGTCCCTCGACTCCGCCACCCCCGGCCGCATCGCCGCGACCGCGCTCGCGCTGGTCGACGAGGAGGGGCCGGGAGCCCTGAGTTTCCGCACGCTGGCCGCCCGCCTCGGGGTCGCCCACGCCACCGTCCAGCGCCGCTGCACGGATCTCGCCGGGCTGCTCGACCTCTGCGCCGACCACCTCGCGGCCGATCTGCCGGACATCCCGCCCGGCACCGACTGGGCCCGTGCCACCGAGGCGCGCTTCCGCCGGCTCTACGCGTCGCTGACCGCCCATCCGGGGCTGCTCGCCCTGCGCGGCGGCCGGCCGTGGCTGGGGCCGCAGTTGCTGGGGCGGCTGGTGGAGCCACAGCTCGCCGACAGCATCCGGGCGGGCATGACGCCCGAGGAGGCGGTCATCGCGTACCGCCGCATGTATCTGCTCACCCTCGGCAGCGCGACCTTCGTCGATCACCGCGATCCGAAGTCCTCGCAGGCGGCGACCCGTAGCGCGCTGGCGGCGCTTGACCCGGTGGAGTTCCCCGTACTGACCGGGCATCTCGCCGCCATCCTGCCCGCCGTCGTGGACCACGAGGTCTTCTACGGCGCGCTGCGCCAGCTCGTCCGCGCCGCCGACCCCGCTCGTCACGAGCCGCGGCGGAGCGAGTCGCGGCGGAGCGAGCCGCGCGCGGACGCGTGACCAGCTCTCCTCCGCCGTGAACGCGTCCGCCACACCTGCCCCACAGCGGCCCGGAACCGCTTCCGTAGGATCGGGCCGTGACAACGAGTGCGGACAAGGCCACGGATACGGACACCCGTTGGGCGCCACCGACCGAGACCGAGCGGCTGCTGTACGAGGCGACCGCGCGCGACGACGGGGACGCGGTGCTCGACGTGCTCTCCCGCTCCCCGCTCTATGTGCTCGTCGCCCGGCTGCACGCCGACACTCCCGGCTACACCGCGCCGCTCCCGTCACAGCCCGACCCCGCGACAGGCCGCACGCTCGTCCCCGTGCTGACCCCCGGCATGCTGCCGCCCTGGCATCCGGAGTGGGTGTTCCGGCGGACCACCCTCGCCGGACTCGCCACGGCCTGGCCGGACAGCAAGTGGTGGCTCGGGGTCAACCCGGGCACGCCGTACGCGACCAGCGTCAAGGCCCGGCCGGCGCACCGCAGGGCGTGGCTGAGGGCCGGCGCGGCGTCCGGCGGCCCCCCGCGGGACCGGCTGGTCACGCACGGCGGCGGTCCGCTGCACGGGCCGGTCGCGTACGGACTGGCCCTCGGCGCCCATCTCGCCGTCAACAACGGCATCGTCTGGAACCAGCTCGGCGCCGCCTACCTCGACTACGAGACGGACATCGCCCGGCTGTACCGCCCCTGGCACGTCGGCAACCGCGCCGCGTACCGGCAGACGCTCGACGCGCTGATGGCCACCCGGTTCATCGGCCGCACCCACGAGTTCGTCCTCCGCACCCGGCTCGGTCTCGTCGCACGGCTGAAGCGCGAGCCCTCGCGGGGCGAGTGGTCCGACGGCGTCACCGCCGCGCTGAACCGGCGCGGCGCGACCCGGGCCGAGCTGATGGAAGCCGGGGAGTCCCTGCGGCGCGTCGTCCGGTACGAGGACCGCTTCCGCGCCGACGGCGTCCTCGCGCCCGGCGGACGGATCGACACCCTGGCCGCCTTCGACCACGGGCGCGCGGTCAATGTCGTCCGGCTGGCGCTCGGCGCGCGCTACTGCGATCCGCACGAGGCCGAGACGGCCGTCCTGCGGATCGGTGAACTGGCGCGGCGGGCCTACGGATCCTGGGAGGAGTTCTCCCTCGGATACACGCTGACCCGGCTGATCCACTTCGACGCGGACGACGATGCCGAGGCCAGGTACCAGGAGTCCCTCACGCACCACCGCACCCTCGTACAGGACCCCACCAGCCCCTACCGGAACATCCCCTGGTCATGAGCCCTCCCCTCCCGCACCATCCGGACAACCCCGCGTACGGCGCCCCCTGGATATCGCCGTCCGAGACCGAGCGGCTGCTGTACGAGGCCGGGGCGCGCGGCGACACGGAGGCGCAGCTACGGGTGCTGGCCGGCGCGGAGCTGTACATCGGCGCGCCGAGGGCCGAGGTCGACGCGGCGCCCGACCGGGTGCGCTGGCGCGCGCACCGCGACGAGGCGGGACGCGGCTGCAAGCCCGTCCTCACCCGCGGGATGCTGCCGCCGTGGCACCCCGATTGGGTGTTCCACGGTGTCTCCCTCCAGTGGATCGCCGAGTTCGAGTGGCGGGATCCGCAGCAGCTGCTCGCCGTCAACGCCGGTACCCCGGCGCAGCTTCTGCTGCCCGCCATGCCCCAGCACCGCGCGCTGTGGCTCCGCTGCTACGCGGAGAACGACCGCCCGTCCGACGACCGGCTGATCGCCCTGCGGCACGGGCCGCTGCACGGACCGCTCGCCTACGGCCTGGCCTGCGGCGCGCATCTGGCGGTCGGGAACGGCGTGCCGTGGAACGAGGTCGGCACCGTCTACCACGACTACGCCACGGAACGCGCCCAGCTCCGCGACTCCTGGGGCATCACCGAACGCACCGGCTGGCAGACGCAGTTGAACGCACTGCTGGACGCGCGCAACAGCCCGCCCGAGCCCGATTTCGCCCTCCGGGTGCGTGAGCAGCTGCGCGCCGGTCTCGGCGGGCCGCCGTCCGCCGACCTGTGGCGCGAGACGGCCGCGGGGCACGCCCAGGACCTCGGGGCCGGCCATGACACGGTCAGGGGCATCGAGGAACTGGTGCGGCGCATCCTCCGGTACGAGGCCCGCTTCCGCGCCGACGGGCTGCTGCCCCCGGACGGCAGGGTGACCACCACGGTCGCCTACGACTACGGGCGTGCGGTAAATCTGGCCCGCTGGGGGCTGTCGGCACGCTTCTGCGATCCGTACGAGGCCCAGCAGGCGATCGTGCACGCCGGGGCGCTGAGCAAGCCGGCCTACCGCTCGTGGGAGGACTTCTCGGCGGCGTACGCGCTCGGCAGGGTGCTGCGCTTCGACGGCGAGGAGTACGGCTCGTTCTACGAGCAGAACGTCGTCGCCCACCGTCTGCTGACGGAGAACGAGGGCAGCCCGTGGCGGAACATTCCCTGGCGCTGAGGGGCGGGGCCCGGCGCCCGGCGGCCCCGCGCGACGCGGACATGGAACCGCCCGGGGTGTCGTGACACCCCGGGCGGTCCGCCGGTCGGTCCTGCGGTCGTACCGCTGGGCTCAGCTCGTCGGGAAGGTGAGCTTGAAGCTGTTGATCCGGCCCGTGTCCTGCGCCGCGACGTCCTGGACCTTCAGCTGCCAGGTGCCGTTGGCCACCTCGGACGAGGCGTTCACGGAGAAGGTCTCCACGACGTTGTCGGCGGAGTCGCTGCCGCTGGAGTTCTTCAGCCGGTACGCGGTGCCGTCCGGGGCGACCAGGTCGATGACCAGGTCACCGCGCCAGGTGTGCGTGATGTCCACGCCGACCAGGAGGTTGGTCGGGGCGTTGCCCGTGACGCCGGTGACGTTGACCGACGAGGTCACCGCCGCGCCGTTGTCCGGGATGGCGACCGCTCCGGTGTTCTCGAAGACCGTGCCGCCACCGCCGCCGCCACCGGGGCGGGTACCGACCGAGATACCGGCCCAGGCGTTCGCGACGGCCGTGTACTCGGGGCTCGTGGTGCCGTACAGCTCACCGGCGACCGCGAGCGTGCCGGTGCGGGCCGCCGCGTAGTTGGTCGTGGAGGTGAACTTCGTGGTGAGCGCCTTGAACCAGATCTGCTCGGCCTTCGCCCGGCCGATGCCGGTCACCGGCAGACCGTCCGAGGTCGGCGAGTCGTAGGAGACACCGTTGACGACCTTGGCGCCGCTGCCCTCGGAGAGCAGGTAGAACCAGTGGTTCGCCGGGCCCGAGGAGTAGTGGACGTCGACATTGCCGATACCGGAGTACCAGTAGTCCTTGGACGCGCCGTCCTTGCTCGGCTTGTCCATGTAGCGCAGCGGGGTGCCGTTGCCGTTGATGTCGATCTTCTCGCCGACGAGGTAGTCACCCGGGTCCTGCGGGCTGTTGGCGTAGAACTCGACCGCCGCGGCGAAGATGTCGGAGGTGGCCTCGTTCAGACCGCCGGACTCGCCGCTGTAGACCAGACCGGCGGTGGCGGCGGTGACGCCGTGGGACATCTCGTGCGCGGCCACGTCGATGGAGGTCAGCGGCTTGGCGTTGCCCGATCCGTCGCCGTACGTCATGCAGAAGCAGCTGTCCTGCCAGAACGCGTTGACGTAGTTGTTGCCGTAGTGGACGCGGGAGTACGCGCCGACGCCGTCACCGCGGATGCCGGAGCGGCCGTGCACGTTCTTGAAGTAGTCCCAGGTCTCCCCGGCGCCGTAGGCGGCGTCGGCGCCCGCGGTCTCCGCGTTGGACGCGGCGCCGTTGCCCCAGACGTCGTCAGGACCGGAGAAGAGCGTGCCGGTGCCGGACGTGCCGCGGTTCAGGTTGTACGTCTTGTGGCTGCCCCGGCCGGTGTCGGTCAGGTTGTACGTCGACCCCGACTGGACGGAGCCGAGGGTGACCTGGCCGCTGTACTGGGTGTTGCCGACACCGTTGTTGACGGCCTGCCACTCGTACAGCTTCTTGCCGGTGGCGGCGTCGGTGACGACATGCAGCTCGTTCGGGGTGCCGTCGTGCTGGAGTCCGCCGACGACGGTCTCGAAGGCGAGGGTCGGTGAACCCTGCGCCATCCAGACCACCTTGCGCGGCGCGCGCTCGGCCTCGGTCTTCTTCGAACCGTCGGCGGCGGCGGCGCTCAGCGCCTGCCTCTCGGCGACGGCCGGCGCGATGTCGGCCGCGGTGGCGACGTTCTTCAGCGCGGACGCGGACGCCTTGCTGACGGACTGGGTCGCGCCCGCCTTCGTCGCCGCGACGATGAGGTCACCGCCGAGGACCGGAAGGCCCTGGTACGTGCGCTCGTACCGGGTGTGCGTGGTGCCGTCGACGTCCTGGACGACATCGCGGACGACGAGCTTCTCCTGTGCCCCGAGGCCGAGTTCCTCGGCGGTGGCCGCCTTGGTCGCGTCGGCCTCGCGTATCAGCTCGGCGCGCTGGGCGGGGGAGAGGGTACGCGGCAGCGCTCCGGGGTCGGCCTTGCCCGCGACGGGCGCGGCGGGCGCGCTGTCCTGCTGGGCGGAGGCGGTGCCGGCCTGGACGCCGACGGTGAGGAGAGCTGCTGCGGCGAGCAGAGCGCCGGTCGCGGTGGCGCGGCGGCTGAGCGTGGGTCTCACGCGGACTCCTTCTGCGAGGGGGGTACCGGGCAGCTCGATGGGCCGTCCGGACAGTGCACGCGGAGCAGAGTGGTGCTGAGAACGGGGGAAGAGTGGCAGGTGTGACGGCTCGCTGTCAGGAGCGCGTCAACAAGTTGGCCGGAATTCGTTCGCTGCTCGAAAGGTCCTGTTCGTTAAGCGGACGTTTCGTGGATCATTGCGGCGGTGTTGCGGGAGGTTCGCGGTGCCTTGACCGGGCGGGATCCGGACAGGGTGAGGGCAGGGGGCGGTGATCCGGTGGCCGGCTCGCGGCGTGGTGGATTGTGAACGCGGTGTGGTGCGTGGGGCCGGTGTGTCCTGGCGCGACCGCGGTGGATTGTGGCTCGTTTCGTACCACTGGCTGGAGGGGTCCCGGTGGTGTGCCGCCGGGGCCGCTTCGGCTCAGGCGGGCCGGTACGAGGTGATCAGCCGGGCGAGATGCGTCCCGGCCGTACGCAGCGGCTCCTCACTCCTGGACACCTGGGCCGCCAGTTCCGCGCCCTCCAGCGTGCTGATCACCGTATGGCCCAGGCCGCGCGCGTCCTCGTCGGGGATCCCGGCGCGGCGGAGCGCGTCGGTCACGATGCCGCGCCAGTGCGCGAAGGCCAGGGCGGCGGCCCGCTGGATGTCGGGCGCGCGGCCGGCCGTTCCGAGGGCGGTGGCGGTGACCGGGCAGCCGTCGATCCAGTCGGAGGCGCGCAGACCCGTCGCGAGACTCTCGGCGCAGGCGACGACCGCCATGGCCGGGTCCTCCTCGCCGTCCAGCACCTCGCGCAGGATCGTGGCGAACTCGCGGTCGCCGTGATCGATCGCGGCGACGGCCAACTCCTGCTTGCCGCCGGGGAAGAAGTGGTAGACGGAGCCCAGTGTGGCGTTGGCCTCCTGGGCGATCTGCTTGATCCCGGCCCCGTCGTACCCCTGTCGCTGCATCAGCCGAGAGGCCGCCCTGACGACCCGTTCGCGGGTGCCGAGGGTGGCCTGCGGGTCCCTGTCCGAATGGTGCCGCGCGGTGGTCTTCACCGGGCCAGGGTATCGGATAGAGCGTTCGTTCTAGAAGCGTGCTACGTTCTGGACCGATCGCTGGATAGAGCGCTCGTTCTAGTGGTGCGTTCCGGCGATGCGTTGTCGTGAGGGGTTCTCGTGACGCGGTCTCGTGACGCGTCGCGAAAACGCCGTTCTGGAGGGGAAGTCCCATGAGCAAGCAGACAGTCACACCGGCCGCGCCGACGGCCTCGGCCGCGCCCGTCACCGTCATCGGGCTGGGGCCGATGGGCCGGGCCATGGCCGGCGTGTTCCTGGACGGCGGCCATCAGGTCACCGTATGGAACAGAACCGCGAGCAGGGCCGACGAACTCGTGGCGCGGGGAGCGGTCCGCGCGGCCACGGTCGAGGAGGCACTGGCCGCCAACGAGCTGGTGATCCTCAGCCTGACGGATTACGACGCGATGTACGCCCTCCTCGGGCCCGCCACCGGCGCGCTCGCCGGCCGGGTCCTCGTCAACCTCAGCTCCGACACCCCCAAGAGGGCCCACGAGGCCACCGCCTGGGCGGCCGAGCACGGCGCCCGTCATCTCGGCGGCGGGGTGCAGGTGCCGCCCTCGGGCATCGGGAAGCCGGAGTCGGCCACCTTCTACAGCGGGCCCAAGGACGTCTTCGAGGAGCACGCGGCCACCCTCGGCGTACTCACCGGCACGGACTACCTCGGCGAGGACCCGGCCCTGGCGCCGCTCTACTACCAGCTCCAGATGGACATCTTCTGGACCGCCATGACGAGTTCCCTGCACGCCCTCGCCGTCGCCCGCGCACACGGCATCTCCGCCGGGGACTTCCTGCCGTACGCCGTGCCCACGCTCGCGTCGCTGCCGGACTTCCTCGCGTTCTACGCGCCGAGGATCGACCGCGGCGAGTATCCGGGCGATGTGGACCGGCTCGCCATGGGGGCCGCGAGTGTCGACCACGTCCTCCACACCACCGGGGACGCCGGGGTCGACACGACGCTCCCGGCGGCGGTCCTCGGCCTGTTCAGGCGCGGGGTGGCGGCAGGGCACGCCGCCGACAGCTTCACCAGCCTGATCGAGATCCTCGGGGACGGACCGGCCACCACGGGGGTGTGACCGGGAGTCAGGCCGTGGGCCGAGCGACCCTGACTCCCGAGGACAGGGGGGATGGGGCGGGAGTCAGGGTCCGGCTCGGCCCGTGGTCGGAGGCGCGGTCCGGCCGCCTCCCCTAGCGTCGTAGGCATGAAGCGACTTCACCGTACGGCGACCGCCGCGGCACTCGCGCTCCCGGTCGTCGCGACCGGTACCGCCTCGGCGTTACCGGCGCCCGTGTCCGTCACCGCGCCCGCCACGCCCGGTTCCCCGGCCAGAGCCGAGGCGCCCCAACTGCCCCGGCCCACCGGCCCGTACGCGGTCGGCCGCCACACGCTGCACCTCACCGACCACTCCCGCCCCGACCCCTGGGTGCCGTTGGCGGGTGCCCGGGAACTGATGGTCACCATGTACTACCCGGCCCATGGCGGTACGGGCAGGCCCGCCCGGTACGCCACCACCGAGGAAATCCGGCTGCTCATCGAGTCCCAGAATCTGGAGGACGCCGCTCCGCCGGAAACGGTGAGCGCGACCGGCGTCCACAGCCGCGTCAACGCCCGCCCCGCAGAAGGCGGATTGCATCCCCTAGTGGTGCTCTCCCCGGGCTTCACCGTCGCCCGCTACACCCTCACCAGCCTCGCGGAGGATCTGGCGAGCCGCGGGTACGTGGTCGCCACGGTGGACCACGCCTACGAGTCCGCCGGCGCGGCCTTCCCGGGCGGCCGGACCCTGACCTGCGCCGCCTGCGACAAGCTCACGGAGACCAAGGACTACGGCGTCGCCACCACGGTCCGCGCCCAGGACGTGTCCTTCCTCCTGGACCGGCTGACCGGCACCCGGCCGGCCTGGCGCCACGCCCATCTGATCGACAAGAAGAGGATCGGCATGGCCGGACACTCGCTCGGGGGCGCGAGCGCGGGCTCCGCCATGGCGGGCGACAGCCGCGTCCGGGCGGGCGTCAACATGGACGGGTCCTTCCACGGCTCCGTACCCGACCAGGGGCTCGACGGCCGCCCCTTCCTGATGCTCGGCAGCGACGCGACCCACCGCCCCGGCGGCGGGGACGAGAGCTGGGACGCGGCCTGGGACCGCCTCGACGGCTGGAAGCGCTGGCTGACCGTCGCGGGCGCGGACCACTTCACCTTCACCGACGCCCCGTTCCTCGCCGGGAAGCTCGGCCTGCCCGTGCCGGAGCTGCCCGCCACACGCTCGGCCGACCTCACCCGCGGCTATGTCGGTGCCTTCTTCGACCAGCACCTGCGGGGCATTCCGCGGCCCCTGCTGGACGGCCCGACGGCGGCCAACCCGGAGGTGCGGTTCAACAACCCCTGACCGGCGCGCGGGAGAGCGTGGCCGGGGCGCGTCAGCGGGGGGTGAGCACCATCCGGAAGCGGGCCGCGCCGGAGAGCATCTTCCCGTACGCCTCGGCCGTCCGGTCCAGCGGAAGGACCTCGGTCATCGGGCGGACGCCGTGCAGGACACTGAACTCCATGGTGTCCTGCACGTCCCGCGCGGTGCCCGCCGGATGGCCGCGGATGATCCTGCCGCGCATCAACAGCGGGGCCGCGGCGACGCTCAACGGCTCGGGGGCCGCGCCGATGAGGACCAGCTCGCCCCGGTGGGACAGTCCGTCGAGGGTCGCCGTCATGGCGTCGGCGTTGGCCGCGGTGGCCAGCACGGCCTTGGCGCCGCCGAGCGCCTGGAGCGCGTCCGCGACGGTGGTGCCGGCCGTGCTGTCGATGTAGTGGTGCGCGCCGAGCTGCCTGGCGAAGTCCGCCTTGGCGGCTCCGCGGGCGATGGCCACGGTCTCGAAGCCCATCGCGGCCGCGTACTGCACCCCCAGATGGCCCAGGCCCCCGATGCCCAGCACGGCGACCAGGTCACCCGCCCGCGCGGAGCTGCGCCGCAGCCCGTTGTACGTGGTCACCCCGGCGCAGGCCATGGGCCCCGCGTCCGTCGCCGCCAGCGCGTCGGGGATCCGGGCCAGGGCGTCGGCCGGGACGATGACCGACTCGGCGAAGCCGCCGTCGTACGTCCAGCCGGGGACCTTCAGGTTCTCGCACACCATGAAGTCGCCCTGGCGGCAGGGCACGCAGTGGTGGCAGCTGCCGCCGAACCATCCCACCGCCACCCGTTCGCCCACCCGCCAGGCGTCCTGCGTCCCCTCGCCCAGCTCCTCGATCCGCCCGGCGATCTCATGCCCGGGGACCACCGGGAACCGTACGCCGGGCAGTTGGGCCTCCACGAAAGCGCTGTCGCTGTGACAGACCCCGCAGGCGTCCACGACCACTCGCACCTGCCCCGGGCCCGGCCGGGCCACCTCGCGCTCGACGATCTCGAACGGCCCGCCGGCGGCGGCGACCTGCGCGGCTCGATAACTGCTCATCTGGCTCTCTCCGGGGGGTACGGAGGGGTACGGACACGACGCCCCCCGGACCAGCAGACCAGCTCGGCCCCGGTCACGCGCGCTGGACGGAGCAGCCGAGTTCACCCGGCGCGGGTCCCGGTCAGGCCAGGCTGTCGCGCCAGGCCCGGTGCAGGCCCGCGAAGCGGCCCGTGCCGGCGATCAGGTCCTTCGGGGTGCCGTCCTCGACGACCCGGCCGTGTTCCATCACCAGCACCCGGTCCGCGATCTCGACCGTCGACAGGCGGTGCGCGATGACCACCGCCGTACGGCCGCGCAGGACCGTGTCCATCGCGCGCTGGACCGCGCGCTCGCCCGGGATGTCGAGGGAGCTGGTCGCCTCGTCCAGGATCAGGACCGCCGGGTTCGCCAGCAGCGCGCGGGCGAAGGCGACCAGCTGGCGCTGGCCCGCGGAGATCCGGCCGCCGCGCTTGCGCACGTCCGTGTCGTAGCCGTCGGGCAGGCCGCTGATGAACTCGTCGGCGCCGATGGCCCGCGCCGCGCGTTCGATGTCCTCGCGGGAGGCGTCCGGGCGGCCCAGGGCGATGTTCTCGGCGACCGTGCCGGAGAACAGGAACGCCTCCTGGGTCACCATCACCACCCCGCGCCGCAGCTCGGGGGTGTCCAGCTCCCGCAGATCGACGCCGTCGAGGAGGATCCGGCCCTCCGTCGGGTCGTAGAACCGCGCCAGCAGCTTCGCCAGCGTGGACTTGCCGGCGCCCGTCGAGCCCACGACCGCGACCGTCTGCCCGGCCGGGATCGTCAGGTCGAAGCGGGGGAGGACCTCGCCGCCCGTACGGTACGTGAAGCTCACCCCGTCGAAGACGGCCTCACGGCCCGGGGAGTCGCCGGTGAGCGCGGGCAGCGTCCGGGGGTTCGACGCCTCGGGCACCGAGGGCGTCTGGGCCAGCAGACCCGCGATCTTCTCCATCGAGGCCGCCGCCGACTGGTACGAGTTGAGGAACATCCCCAGCCGGTCGATCGGGTCGTACAGCCTGCGCAGATACAGCACGGCCGCGGCCAGCACCCCGAGCGCGAGCGTGCCGTCCGCCACCCGGTAGGCGCCCCACAGGACGATCCCGGCCACGGCGGTGTTGGCGACGAACCGCGAGCCGATCACATACCGGGCCATCTCCAGCAGCGCGTCGCCGTTGCTCCGTTCGTGGCGGTGGTTGAGCGCGTGGAAGTCCGCGTCGTTGGCGCGCTCGCGGCGGAACGCCTGCACCGGCCTGATGCCGTTCATCGTCTCCGCGAACTTCACGATCACGGCCGCGATCGCGGTGGAACGCCGGCCGAAGACCACCCCCGCCCGCCGCTGGTAGATCCGTACCAGCAGATACAGCGGTACGAAGGAGACCACGGCGAGCGACCCGATCCCCACGTCCAGGTAGAGCAGCATCGCCGAGATGTAGACGAAGGCCAGCACCACGCCGATGAGTTCCTGGAGACCCTCGCCGAGCAGCTCGCGCAGGGACTCCACATCGGTGGTCGACCGGGAGATCAGCCGCCCGGAGGTGTAGCGCTCGTGGAAGTCCAGGCTCAGCGCCTGGGCATGACGGAAGATCCGGCCGCGCAGGTCGAGCAGTACGTCCTGGTTGACCCGGGCCGCGACCCGGATGAAGGCGTACTGGAACGCCCCCGAGCCCAGCGCGCAGAGCAGATATCCCGCGCCGACGGCGTACAGCGGCCCGTTGTCGCCGTCGCGGAAGGCGGGCACACCGCGGTCGATGGCGTACGCGACGATCAGCGGTCCCGCCTGGGAGGCGGCCTGCTGGAGCAGCAGGAGCAGCGCGGCCAGCGCGACCCGGCCGCGGCGGACCTTCAGCAGGGACCGCAGCAGGGCGCCGGTCGCCCCCGGGGGCGCGGGCAGGGCGTCCTGGCCGAACGGGTCGTCGGCCGCCGTGGAGGGGCCCGCGGTCGAGGGGCCCGCCGTCGAGCGGCCCGCGGTGGCGTCGGCCGCGGTGGTGCCGGCCGCGGTGGTGCCGGCCGCCGTGGCGAGGGTTTCGACGGCGCCTGGCGCGGCGGGTGACGCGGGGGAGTCCTTGCCGTCGGTCCCGGAGGGGCCGGTCCCGGACGGTCCGTTCGCGTCCGGTCCGTTCGCGTCCGGTCCGTTCGCGTCCGGGCCCGGCGCGTCCTGGCCCGTGGTGGTCGACGTCGTCATCGGATGCTCTCCTCAACAGCCCCTGAAGCGGCCCCGGCCCCGGGATCCGCCCCGGCCCCGGCCCCGGGATCCCGCTCCGCCCCGGACATCAGCCACGCGTACTCCTCGCTGCTCCGCAGCAGCTCCTGATGGGTGCCGACGGCGGCGATCCGGCCCCCCGAGATCAGCGCCACCCGGTCGGCGAGCAGCACCGTCGACGGCCGGTGCGCCACCACCAGCGCCGTGGTCTCCCTGAGCACCTGCCGCAGCGCGGCCTCCACCAGCGCTTCCGTATGCACGTCCAGCGCGGACAGCGGATCGTCGAGCACCAGGAAGCGCGGCCGGCCGACCACCGCCCGTGCCAGCGCGAGCCGCTGGCGCTGGCCGCCGGAGAGGCTGAGTCCCTGCTCGCCGACCTCCGTCGCGGTGCCCTGCGGCAGATCCTCGACGAAGCCCGCCTGGGCCACGTCGAGCGCCCGCCGCAGCGCGTCCTCGTCGGCGTCCTCCGCGCCCATCCGTACGTTCTCCCCGACCGTCGCCGAGAACAGCGTCGGCTCCTCGAACGCCACCGACACCAGCTCCCGCAGCCGCTCGCGCGGCATCAGCGCGATGTCCTCGCCGTCCAGCGTGATCCGCCCGGCGGTCACTTCGTGCAGTCGCGGTACGAGCGCGGTCAGCGTGGTCTTGCCCGAACCGGTGGCGCCGACGACGGCCATGGTCTCGCCCGGCCCGATACGCAGATCGATGCGCTCCAGGACGGGCGTGGAGCCCGCCTCCGCGTCCGGGTACCGGAACGTCACCCCCTCGAAGCGCAGCCCGCCGCCGGCTCCGTGACCCGGGGCCGCCCCGGACACGTACCCCGACGCGTCCTCCGCTTCCTCCGGTACGTCCATCACCTCGAAGAACCGCTCGGTGGCCGTCGCGGACTCCTGGCTCATCGCCAGCAGGAACCCGATCGACTCCACGGGCCACCGCAGCGCCAGCGCCGTCGAGAGGAACGCGACCAGCGTGCCCGTGGAGAGTCCGCCGTCCGCGACCTGGACGGTGCCGAGCACCAGCGCGGCGGCGAGGGCCAGTTCGGGAATGGCCATGATCAGGGCCCAGATGCCGGCCAGCAGCCGCGCCTTCTCCAGCTCCGTCTCGCGCAGCCGCCGCGTGAGCGCGCGGAACGCGAGGGCCTGACTGCGATGGCGGCCGAACCCCTTGATGATCCGGATGCCGAGCACGCCCTCCTCGACCACCGTGGTCAGATCGCCCACCTGGTCCTGCGCCCGGCGCGCGACCAGCGCGAACCGCGACTCGAAGAACGAGCAGAGGATCACCAGCGGGACCACCGGGGTCATCAGCACCAGCCCCAGCGACCAGTCCTGCATCAGCAGAATCAGGAAACCCACCAGGATCGTTGTGGCGTTCACCAGCAGAAACGTCAGCGGAAACGCCAGGAACATCCGCAACAGCATCAGGTCCGTCGTCCCGCGCGAGAGCAGCTGGCCCGACGGCCACCGGTCATGGAAGGCCACCGGCAGCCGTTGCAGATGCCGGTAGAGATCCGCCCGCATCGCCGCCTCCACACCGGCCAGCGGCCGCGCCACCAGCCAGCGGCGGAAACCGAACAGCACCGCCTCGACGATCCCCAGCCCCAGCAGGATCAGCGCCCCGAGCCAGATGCCCCCGGTGTCCCGGTCCGCGACGGGACCGTCCACCATCCACTTCAGTACGAGGGGGAACACCAGCCCGAGACAGGAAGCGACGATCGCGACAAAAGCCGCACTGAACAGGCGTGCGCGCACCGGTCGCACGTACGGCCACAGCCGCAGCAGAGAGCGAACGGAGGACCGGTCCTTGGTGGCTGCATGTGTTTCGGACATCAGGAGCGAGCCTACGGTTCACCACTGACATCGCTCATGTGATTTTCCCGTCACCCCCGCACCCTCGGCCCCTCACCCGCACCCTCGGCCCCGTACCCTCACCCCCGCACCCGGAACAGCAGCACCGCCCGCGCCGGGACCGTGACCGTCGCGCCGCCCTCGAACACCGTGCCCGGCGCCTCCGTCTGCTCCTCCCGCGCGGTGTCGACCACCAGTTCGTACGCCCGCGCCCACGGCGGCCCCGGCAGCGTGAACTCCACCGGCCGGCCGTCCGCGTGCAGGACCGTCAGGAAGCTGTCGTCCGTGATCTTCTCGCCGCGCGCGTCCCGGCCGGGGATGTCCCGGCCGGACAGGAAGAGCCCGAGCGTCCGGGCGGGTGCGTACCAGTCCTCCGCCGTCATCTCCGAGCCCTGCGGGGTGAACCACGCCAGATCGCGCAGCCCGTCCGGGGCCTGCGGCCGGCCGGAGAAGAAGGCGCGGCGGCGCAGTACGGGATGGGCGTGGCGCAGGGCGAGCAGCCGGGCGGTCAGCGCGTGCAGCCCCTGCCCCTCGGGGCTCGCGAGCAGTGACCAGTCCAGCCAGCTGACCTCGCTGTCCTGGCAGTACGCGTTGTTGTTGCCGCCCTGCGTACGGCCCATCTCGTCGCCCGCGACCAGCATCGGCACGCCCGTCGACACCAGCAGGGTGGTGAGCAGATTGCGCGACTGCCGCCGCCGCAGAGCGTTGACCGCGGCGTTGTCCGTCCGGCCCTCCACGCCGCAGTTCCAGGCGCGGTTGCCGTTCGTCCCGTCCCTGTTGCCCTCGCCGTTGGCCTCGTTGTGCTTCCGCTCGTACGACACCAGATCGCGCAGCGTGAAGCCGTCGTGCGCGGTGACGAAGTTGATGGAGGCGTACGGCCGCCGGCCGCCCCACGCGTACAGATCGCTCGACCCCGACAGCCGGTAGCCCAGATCCCGTACATCGGGCAGCGCGCCGCGCCAGAAGTCCCGCACGGCGTCGCGGTAGCGGTCGTTCCACTCCGTCCACAGCGGGGGGAACGACCCGACCTGGTAGCCGCCGTTGCCCACGTCCCACGGCTCGGCGATCAGCTTCACCCGGCGCAGGACCGGGTCCTGGGCGATCACCGCGAGGAACGGCGAGAGCATGTCGACGTCATGCATCGAGCGGGCCAGCGCCGCCGCGAGGTCGAAGCGGAAGCCGTCGACACCCATTTCCGTGACCCAGTAGCGCAGCGAGTCGGTGATCAGCCGCAGTACCTGGGGCTGGACCACATGGAGGGTGTTCCCGCAGCCGGTGTAGTCGGTGTATCTGCGCGCGTCGGAGGGCAGCCGGTAGTAGCCGCGGTTGTCGATACCGCGCAGGGACAGCGTCGGCCCCTGCTCCCCGCCCTCCGCCGTGTGGTTGTAGACCACGTCGAGGATGACCTCTATCCCCGCGGCGTGCAGCGCGCGCACCATCCCCTTGAACTCCGCGACCTGCTGCCCCCGGGTGCCGCCCGCCGCGTAGCCCGCGTGCGGCGCGAAGTAGCCGATGGAGTTGTAGCCCCAGTAGTTGCGCAGCCCGCGCCGCAGCAGATGGTCCTCGTGGGCGAACTGGTGTACGGGCAGCAGTTCGACCGCCGTCACCCCGAGGCGCCGCAGATGGCCGATGGCCGCCGGGTGCGCGAGGCCCGCATACGTACCGCGCAGCTCCTCCGGGATCTCCGGGTGGAGCTTGGTGAAGCCCCGCACATGCAGCTCGTAGATGACCGAATCGGCCCACGGCGTCTTGGGCCGGCGGTCGTCGGCCCACTCGTCGTCGGGCGCGCTGTCGTGGACGACGACGCCCTTGGGGACGTGCGGAGCGGAGTCGCGGCCGTCCCGCACGGTGTCGGCCACCTCCCGCTGCGGCCAGTCCCGCACATGGCCGTAGACCTCAGGAGGCAGCCCGAAGTCTCCGTCCACCGCGCGGGCGTACGGGTCGAGCAGCAGCTTCGCCGGGTTCCAGCGGGCGCCCGTCCAGGGATCCCAGCGACCGTGGACCCGGTACCCGTAGCGCTGTCCCGGCCGGATGTCGGGCACGAAGCCGTGCCAGATCTCATGGGTCAGCTCGGTCAGCGACAACCGGGTCTCGGCGCCGCTGTCGTCGAACAGACAGACCTCGACCGCCTCGGCGCCGCCCGCCCAGAGGGCGAAGTTGGTGCCCGCCACGCCGTCGGGGCCCACTCGGTAGCGCGCTCCCAGCGGGGTCGGCGAGCCCGGCCAGACCACGGGCCTGGAGGCGCCGGGCTCGCGGCGGAGGCCGTTGCCGTCCCGGATCTCCCGCCGCTGCTTCTCCCGCACCTTCTCCACGGCTCTCTCCGCGACCTTCCCCGTGACCTTCCCAGCGGCTTTCCCGGCGGCTTTCTCATCGGCTTGCTCAGCGGCCTGCGCCGTGACCTGCGCCGTGACCTTCTCCGCGACCTCCTCCGTGTCCCTCTCCTCGCTCTCCTCCTTCCGCTTCTCCTGCACTGCCTTCTGCTCGGCTGCGCTCGCCACTGACCGGCCTCCCGCGGCTCGTCGGCCTCGCGGATCGGGCGCACGGCGTCCCGGCCGTGGCTCCCCTCCGCGTGGTCCTCCCACCTGTTCTGCCCGCAAGAGGGCCCGCCCTCACGTTTCCCCCGGAGGGGCGTGGTCGTTGGGCGGGACGTGAGACACGTACTGAAGCGGACAGAGCCCAAGCGGGCAGGGACCGGCGCGGCCGCCGTCCTGACATGGGCAGGACTGATGACCGGCCTGCTGGCCGGCCTGGCGGGATGCGCGGGCACCGAATCGTTCACGGAGGGCAAGTCGCGCGCTCCCGGGGACACGATCCGGATCACCCCCGAGGACGGTACGAAGGGCATCGGCCGGTCCGACCCGATCGCGGTGCGGGTGCCGGACGGCCGGCTGGAGCGCGTCAAGGTCGTACAGGTGGAGGACGCGCAGCCCACCGAGCTGCGCGGGCGGATCTCCGCCGACGGCCGCTCCTGGACGCCGGAGAGCGGCGCGCGGGTCGCGCTGGCCGCCAAGTACAGCGTCGACGCGGTGGCCGTGGACGGCGCGGGCCGCCGCTCGGCGCGCCACACCACCTTTATGACCGCGGTACCCACCGACCGGTTCATCGGCTATTTCTCCCCGGAGAACCGCGCCACCGTCGGCACCGGCATGATCGTCTCCTTCGACTTCAACCGGACGATCCAGAACCGGGCCGCTGTCGAACGCGCCATCACCGTGACGGCGGATCCGCCGGTGGAGATCGCGGGGCACTGGTTCGGCCACGACCGTCTCGACTTCAGGCCGCGCGAGTACTGGGAGCCGGGCACGCGCGTGACGATCGACCTGGCCCTGCGCGACGTCCAGGCGGCGCCGGGAGTGTTCGGCATCCAGGAGAAGAAGGTCGGCTTCACCGTCGGCCGCTCCCAGGTCTCGCTGGTCGACGCCGAGGAGCACACCATGGAGGTACGGCGCGACGGGGAGCTGATCTCGACCGTGCCGATCACCGCGGGCGCGGCCAAGACCACCACGTACAACGGGAAGATGGTGGTCACCGAGTTGTACGACGTCACCCGCATGAACGGCAGGACGGTCGGCTTCGGCGGCGAGTACGACATCAAGGATGTGCCGCACGCGGTACGGCTCACCACATCCGGAACGTTTCTGCACGGCAACTACTGGGCGCCCGCGACCACGTTCGGCTCCCAGAACGTCAGCCACGGCTGTGTCGGGCTGCGGGACGTGAAGGGCGGCGGCCCCGACACCCCGGCCGGCTGGTTCTTCGACCGGACCCTGATCGGCGATGTCGTCGAAGTGGTCAACTCCCATGACCGTACGGTCGCGCCCGACAACGGTCTGGGCGGCTGGAACCTGGACTGGAAGCGCTGGAAGGCGGGTTCGGCCCTCCCCGCCGTCTCGGGCTCCCGCGCCGACTGACGCGCCCACCGGCAGCGGCCCAGCGCTCCCGAGGAGCCCCTCGGCGCGCGGCCGTCCCCTCGTACGGCCCGTATGACCTGCGCCGTCCCGGCCTGTTGGGACCGAATGGTGACAGACGCGAGATCACCGCGGCGCTTGCGGTGTGATTATCTGTCGCGAGCGCGTGCACTCGACGCGCGGGGAGTGCGGGCCGTGGCGGGGCCAGGCCGTGCGAGGGGAGACGACCATAGTGAATGGGCTGCCGATATCGGGGACATCGGCCGGGTCGGGCCGGGCGCCGCGGGGCGAGAGACCGGAACGGCGCACGGGACGACGGGGACACAAGGGAACGGGGCCGCTGGCCCTGATGCTCGGGGCGCTGCTCCTGCTGGTCACGGCGTGTGGCGGAGGCGACGGGTCCGGCACGGGCGACGGTGACAAGAACGGCGCGGGCGCGGGGAAGGTCGAGAACGCGGCGTCGGCGGCCGTCGTGACGATCGCCCCGGAGGACGGGGCGAAGGCGGTCGCGACCACGGGCGCCCTCAAGGTCTCGGCCGGAAAAGGCAAATTGACCACGGTCACCGTCCAGGACGACAAGGGCAAGCAGGTCGAGGGCAAGCTGGCCGCGGACGGCACGAGCTGGGAGCCGCTCCAGCATCTCGCCGGCGCCACCAAGTACAAGGTGCACGCGATCGCCAAGGACACCGGGGGCCGGGAGTCCGCCAAGGACACCACCTTCACCACGCTCGTACCGAAGAACACCTTCATCGGCCACTACACGCCCGAGGACCGTTCCACGGTCGGTGTCGGCATGCCGGTCTCGATCAACTTCACCCGGGGCATCACCGAGCCCGAGGCGGTGGAGCGGGCCATCACGGTGACGGCGGAGCCGTCCGTACCGATCGAGGGCCACTGGTTCGGCAACGACCGCCTCGACTTCCGCCCCGAGAAGTACTGGGCGGCGGGTACGAAGGTGACCGTGAAGCTCAACCTGGACGGCGTCGAGGGCCGGCCGGGGGTGTACGGCGAGCAGGCGAAGTCCTTCACGTTCACGATCGGCCGCAGCCAGGTCTCCACCGTGGACGCGAGCGCCAAGACGATGAAGGTCGTACGGGACGGCAGGCAGATCAAGAACATCCCGATCACCGCGGGCGCCCCGTCGACCACCACGTACAACGGTCAGATGGTCATCAGCGAGAAGTACGAGGTGACCAGGATGAACGGCGCGACGGTGGGCTTCGGCGGTGAGTACGACATCAAGGACGTGCCGCACGCGATGCGGCTGTCCACCTCGGGCACCTTCGTGCACGGCAACTACTGGGCGTCCGCGGGCACGTTCGGCTCCGCGAACGTCAGCCACGGCTGTGTGGGGCTGCGGGACATCCGCGGCGGCGGGAACAACGGCACCCCGTCGGCGTGGTTCTACAACTCCTCGCTCATCGGCGACGTGGTGATCGTGAAGAACTCGAAGGACAAGCAGATCGCCCCGGACAACGGCCTGAACGGCTGGAACATGTCCTGGCCGGAGTGGATCAAGTAGGACCTCCGGCGAGACCTCGCGGGATACGGGCCCGGTGCGCGGCGACAGAGCGCACCGGGCCCGTCCGCGTCTCCCCGCCGGTGCTCCGTACCCGTACCCGTACCTGTACCTGTACCCGTACCCGTACCCGTGCCCCAGTGCCTGCGTCTCTCCCGGTGCCGCCGCCGGCGCGGGTGCCGGTGTCGCCGTCGGTTAGCGCCGGTTAACCTGCCCGTATGGCATTCGTGAACCTTGAGGTCTCCGGCGGCGTCGGCACGATCCGGCTCGACCGCCCCCCGATGAACGCGCTCGACTCCTCCATCCAGGACCGGCTGCGCGAACTGGCCGAAGAAGCGGGCCGGCGTGACGACGTACGGTCCGTGATCCTGTACGGCGGCGAGAAGGTCTTCGCGGCCGGCGCCGACATCAAGGAGATGCGGGGGTGGGACCACGCGGCGATGGTCGTACGCTCCCGGGCGCTCCAGGAGTCGTTCACCGCCGTCGCCCGTATCCCCAAGCCCGTCGTCGCGGCGGTCACCGGCTACGCGCTGGGCGGCGGCTGCGAGCTGGCCCTCTGCGCCGACTTCCGGATCGCCGGGGCCAACGCCAAGATCGGCCAGCCCGAGATCCTGCTCGGCCTGATCCCGGGGGCCGGCGGTACGCAGCGGCTCGCGCGGCTGATCGGCCCTTCCCGGGCCAAGGACCTCATCTTCACGGGCCGTCAGGTGAAGGCCGACGAGGCGCTGACGATCGGTCTGGTCGACCGGGTGGTCCCGCCGGAAGAGGTGTACGAGCAGGCGCACGCCTGGGCCGCGAAGCTCGCCCAGGGACCCGCGCTCGCGCTGCGGGCCGCCAAGGAGTCGGTCGACGCGGGTCTGGAGACGGATCTGGAGACCGGTCTGACGATCGAACGCAATTGGTTCGCGGGCCTGTTCGCCACGGAGGACCGCGAGCGGGGCATGCGGTCGTTCGTGGAGGACGGCCCGGGGAAGGCCAAGTTCCTCTGAAAGTCGCCCTGTTGGCGGTGGGCACAGCGCGGCGTCAACCCGGCGCCCGGCTTAGCGCAACCTTAAGAGAACCTTAAGATATTTGCCGTGATCGCTCTTGGTGATCATCCAATTGCGGGTCGTCATCGCAGGTCAGAGTGGTTGTGCAAGCCCAAGTTCTGCCCTTGGCATATGCCGTTCGCGCCCCCTGGAATGACTCATTCCGGGGGGTCGATTCACCCGGAACGGCCCCCGGGAGGGTTCTGGGCGGCCATGATGGGGGACATGGCGGGCCTGGAGGGTGTGGAGCAACCGCGGCAGCGCGGCGACGCGGCCGCAGCGCGGTGGATACCGTCCGTCGACGACGAACAGGCGCACAAGGCGCTGGAATTGTTCGGCAACCCGACGGAGGCGGAAGTCCGTCTGCCCTCCCGCCCGGAATCCGCCCTCGCCGCCCGCCGGATCACGCACAGCGTGGTGCTGGAACAGTGGGCGCTCTCGCCGCAGACCGCCGAGTACGCCGTCCTGCTCGTCTCGGAACTCGTCGGCAACGCCGTACGGCACACCGGCGCCCGGGTCTTCGGGTTACGGATGCTGCGCCGCCGCGGCTGGATCAGGATCGAGGTACGGGACCCCTCGCGCGGACTGCCCTGTCTGATGCCGGTGCAGGAGATGGACACCAGCGGGCGCGGCCTCTTCCTGGTGGACCGGCTCTCCGACCGGTGGGGGGTGGATCTGCTGCCGCGCGGCAAGACCACCTGGTTCGAGATGCGGGTCGCCGACCGCCAGCTGCCCTGACGGCGCCCTGCCGGGGTGACGGCCCCTGACGGCCTGCCGGGCTGATCCCTGATGGCCTGGCGGGGCGGCCTTCGACGACTGCCCTGAAGCTGACGACCCGTAAGGTCGCTTAACCGGTCAATCGTCACCTTTCGCCCTCCTTCCCCCTTAAATGGGGGCGTGATTCCGATCGACCGGCGCAGTGCACTGCGCGCAGGAGCCGGTGCGGCCGTGGCGGGCGCCCTCGCCACCGGCTGTACGGACAGCGCCCCCGCCACCCCCACCGGTTCCGTGTCCGGTCCGCCGCGCGGCTCCGCCGGATCGCCTGGCGGCACGTCCGCGGGACCCAGCCCGGGGAACGGGCGGCCCGCCGTCCGTACGGCACCCGCGCCACGCCGGTTCCCCGGACAGCCCGCCGAGATCGCGCACGGTCCACGCGACCGCGCGCGGGTCGCCCTCACCTTCCACGGCCAGGGCGACCCCGCCACCGCCACCGCGGTGCTGGCGGAGGCGGAACGCGCCGGAGCCCGGATCACCGTCCTCGCCGTGGGCGGCTGGCTCGACGAACACCCGGCCCTCGCCCGCAGGATCCTGGACGGCGGCCACGATCTCGGCAACCACACACTGCACCACATCGACATCTCCGAGCTGGACGAGGCCGCGGCGTACGCGGAGATCACCGGCTGCGCCCAGCGGCTGCGCAAGCTCACCGGTTCGATCGGCAGCTGGTTCCGCCCCTCCCGCACGCAGCACGCCACCCCGCTCGTCCAGCGGCTGGCGCGGAAGGCGGGCTACCCGCACGTCCTCTCGTACGACGTCGACTCGCTGGACTTCACCTCGCCCGGCGCCGCGGCCGTCACCCGCACCGTCACCGGACAGATCCGCAACGGCTCCGTGGTGAGCCTGCACTTCGGCTACGCGGACACCGTCGCCGCGCTGCCCGCCCTCCTCGACGCACTGGAACGCCGCGGCCTGCGCGCGGTGACGACCACGGAGCTGCTGACCTGATGCTTCCCCCCACACCACGGACCGCCACACCACGGACCCCCACGCCACCAACCACCACTCCGGGAACCACCGCGTGGCCTTGGCCCGCCCCCCTCGCCTCGCGGTCCGCCGACCGGATCGCCAGGCGCACCACCGCCCTGCTGGGAGCCGCCGCCCTCGCGCTGCTCGCGAGCTGCGCGAGCCAGGACACCGAGCGGGCCGCGCCGAAGGCGACCAAGGCCGCCGCCCGGCCCGTCGTACCCGAGCGGAGCGTGCCGGCCGGACTGCCGGGCATGCCACCCGTACTGGACCCCAAGGACATCTACGCCGCCGACCGGCCCGGCATGCTCTCGCCCATCGTGAAGGGCTTCCCGTCCCGGGTGTATGTGCCCAACACCCACTCCGACACGGTCTCGGTGATCGACCCCGCGACCTACAAGGTCATCGAGACCATCGACGTCGGCCGACAGCCCCAGCATGTCGTGCCCTCCTGGGACCTCAAGACCCTCTGGGTCAACAACAACCGCGGTCACACGCTCACGCCCATCGACCCCGCCACGGGCAAGGCGGGCGAGCCGGTCGACGTGCACGATCCGTACAACCTCTACTTCACGCCCAACGGCAAGTACGCGATCGTGATGGCCTCGCTCGACCGTCAGCTGGTCTTCCGTGATCCGCACACCATGAAGGTGAAGAAGACCGAGCCGGTCACCTGCGCGGGCGTCAACCACGCCGACTTCTCGGCGGACGGGCGGTACTTCATCGTGTCGTGCGAGTTCTCCGGTGAACTCCTCAAGGTCGACACGGAGCGCATGAAGGTCATCTCCCAGCAGAAGCTGCCCTTCCAGGGCGCCATGCCGCAGGACGTGAAGATCTCCCCGGACGGTAAGACGTTCTACATCGCCGACATGATGGCCCACGGTGTGTGGGTGCTGAACGGGGAGAAGTTCACCACCCCGAAGCTGCTGCCGACGGGCGAGGGATGCCACGGCCTGTACGTCAGCCGGGATTCGAAGGAGATGTACATCTCCAACCGCGGCGAGGGCACCATCTCCGTCTTCGACTTCGCGAAGAACAAGCTGGCGAAGAAGTGGCATCTGCCGGACGGCGGCAGCCCCGACATGGGCGGCGTCTCGTCGGACGGCAAGGTCCTGTGGCTGGCGGGGCGTTACGACTCCGAGGTGTACGCGATCGACACGCGCAGCGGCAAGGAGATCGCCCGGATCCCGGTCGGTGGCGGTCCGCACGGACTCGCGGTCTACCCGCAGCCCGGCCGTTACTCGCTCGGGCACACGGGAGTCTTCCGCTGACGCCGCCCGCGCGCGGAGTCGACGTGACCGGCACGGAGTTGGTGTCAGGCTGACGTCAACTCGTCGTGGAGCGGGCAGGGTTGGACTGGACAAGGTTGTGGACGACACGCCCCCGGACGGGTGACGGTCCACGGCCCGCCGCCGTACAGCGTGGAGGGTGCACCCCATGATCACTTCTCGCTCGCGGCGGCGGGCCGCAGCCGTCGCCCTGTCCGTCCTCGCCGTCCTGATTCCCGCCTCCGCCACCGAGGCCGCCGCCACGCGGTCCCTCGCCGGTTCCGCTCCGGTCCCATCCGCCCCGGCCGGGTCCGCCCCGGACACCTCCGCCCCGGCGCGGGCCGCCTCCGTCGAGGCCGCCGCATCCTGCCCCCGTGTGGAGGACCCGATGTACGCGGCGGCGGACCACACGGTCGAGGTGAACCGGATCACCCCGACGCCCGCCTGGCGCACCGACTGCCGGCAGCTCTACCGCGCCGACAGCCGGAAGCCGGAGGTCATCTTCGAGCAGGGCTTCCAGCCCAAGGCGCCGGTGAACGGGCAGTACGACGTGGAGAAGTACGTCCTGGTCAACCAGCCCTCGCCCTATGTCTCCACCAGCTATGACCACGACCTGTACAAGCAGTGGTACAAGAGCGGCTTCAACTACTACATCGACGCCCCCGGCGGCATCGACGTCAACAAGACGATCGGTGACACGCACAAATGGGCCGACCAGGTGGAGGTCGCCTTCCCCGGCGGGATCTCCCGGGAGCGGATCGTCGGTGTCTGCCCGGTCGACAAGGTGAAGAAGACCGAGATCATGTCGGAGTGCCTGGACAATCCGCACTACCAGCCGTGGCGCGGCTGACGGACGTACGCGTCTGCGCCGCCGGTACCGAACGCCCGCACACCGCGGGCGTTCGGTACGGCAGGTGGCAGGCGGTGGTTTCCCGGCGGCGGGCGCCGGGCGACGCGCAAGCCATGATCCGGTGCCGCCCCGGGCTGCCGCCGTCCGGGTGAACGCGTACGGATAATCTGACCCCGTTAGCAGGCATCACGAAGGGGCGGAACAGTGGCGGACATTGACGAGGCGCGCACGGCGTTCGAGCGGTTCGACGCGAACGGCGACGGGCTCATCACGGCGGCGGAGTACAAGAGCGTGATGGCGCAGCTCGGCGACTTCCATGTGACCGAGACGGTCGCGCAGGCCGTGATCAACGCGCACGACGGGAACGGGGACGGTCTGTTGACGTTCGACGAGTTCCTGGCCTCGCGCAAGGGCTGATCCGGGGGCGGTGGTACGGGCCGGAGCGCCCGGGACGGCCCGGACCATCAGCCTCTCGCCCCGCTCGCGTTGCCGGGAGACCCGCCGGGCAGAGAAGATCAAACGGTGATATATCCGGGTCCGTCCGCTGACGAAATCACCGCCTCGGCCGGCCGCAGGGCCGCGCTGACAGCCGGTGGTGTCCTGTTCGCCGCGCTGGTCGTACCGCTCGGCCTGGCCATAGCCTCGCGCGGGACCGGTGAGCTGCGCATACCCGGCGCGGGAGGCATCACCGCGCTGCGGGTCGCCGTCTTCACCGGGCTCGCGCTGCACCTCGGCGAGCTGGCCGGAGCCCGGCTCGCCCGTCCCGGCCCCGCGCCCCGCGGCTGGGCCCTCGCCGCCGCGCTGACCGGGGCGGGCGCCTCGGCCGGGCAGATCATCCTGCTCGCGTTCGTGAGCGGCCTCGACCTCACCACCGTGTACGGCACCGTCGAGGGCCGGCTGCTGCTCTTCATGGCCAACGGCTTTCTGCTGGCGGCCGGTTGCGTCGCCGTGAACCGCCCCCTGGCGGCCCTCGTACCGCTCGCCGTGGTCGTCGGCGCGGAGGCCCTGCGGGCCCACCCGGAGCCGTACACCCCGATGCTGGGCACCGCCCTCACCACCGTCCATCTGACCGCGGCCTCGCTGTGGACCGGCGGACTGCTCTACGTACTGCGCACGATGTGGCTGCGCCGGGAAGACCCGGCGGCGGCCCGCCAGGTGCTCGCCCGCTATGCCCGGCTCGCCGGCTGGCTCTTCGCCACGCTCGCCGCCACCGGAACGCTCTCCACCCTGCGCAGACTCCCCGCGGACGTCGTGTTCAGCACGGCGTACGGCCGCGTGCTGATCGCCAAACTGCTGCTGGTCGCGGTCGTGAGCGGCCTCGCCCTGACCGCCAGGCACCGGCTGCGCCGCGGCGCGGACGCCGGGCCCCCGGCGCGGGCGGAGCTGGCCGTACTGGCGGCGGTCGTCCTGCTGTCGGCGATCCTGACGGTGGTCCCCGACCCGCACTGGCTCAGCACCCGTTGACGGGTCCCCCGTGACTCATGTGACGGTCTCCAGGGCCGTCCTCAGCTGCTCCCGGTGCGCACGGGCCGTGGCCACCAGTCCGTCGAGCGCGTCCCGGTTCCGCATGAGCTCGTCGATCTGCGCGGAGAGACGGTCGCGCTCCTGCGCCATCCGCTCCAGCGCGTGGTCGGAGTTCGCCTCGCTGGGCGCGTCGACGCAGGGCAGCAGCTCGGCGATGGTGCGGCTGGACAGGCCCGCGGCGTACAGCCGCTGGATGAACGCGACCCGTTCGATCTCGTCGTGCGTGTAGTGCCGCTGCCCGCTGGGACTGCGGGTGCTGCTGAGCAGCCCCTGCTCCTCGTAGTAGCGCACGGACCGGACGCTGACTCCGGCCTGTGACGCGAGTTCCCCGATCCGCACGTAGCCTCCCGGCCGTGTCCTGCCCCACAGAGCTTGCCTCTGACGTCAGTGTCAGGTTTTAGCGTAGCCGCAGTGCCCGGGACGCGGGCGCGGCGGACCGCGAAGGAGTCCTGACGTGACGAACCTTTTCACCAGCTACCGGCTCGGCGGCCTGACGCTGCCCAACCGGGTGGTCATGGCCCCGATGACCCGGGTCAGGGCCGCAGCCGGCGGTCTGGCGACGCCGTCGATGGCGGCCTACTACGCCCAGCGGGCCACAGCCGGGCTGATCGTGAGCGAGGGGGTGCAGCCGAGCGTGATCGGGCAGTCCAACCCGGGTACGCCGGGGCTGCACACCGATGAGCAGGTCGCCGCCTGGCGTCCCGTGACGTCCGCCGTCCACGCGAACGGCGGACGGATCTTCGCCCAGATCATGCACGGCGGCCGGGTCTCGCATCCCGACACCACCGGCGTGCGACCGGTCGGGCCCTCGGCCGTGCCCGCCGTCGGCGACGTGTTCACCCCGACCGGGCCCCAGCCCGCCCCGGTGCCGCGCGCCCTGGACACCGCCGAAGTGCCCGCGCACGCGCGGTCGTACGCCCTGGCCGCCCGCCGCGCCGTCGACGCGGGCTTCGACGGGGTGGAGCTGCACGGCGCCAACGGCTACCTCATCTCGCAGTTCCTCTCGTCCAACGCCAACCTGCGCACGGACCGCTACGGAGGCCCGGCCGCCCACCGGATCCGGTTCGCCGTCGAGGCCGTCTCCGCCACCGTCGAAGCCATCGGCGCGGCCAGGACCGGCATCCGGCTCTCACCGGGCGGGGGCTTCTGGGGAATCGAGGAGACCGGCGTCCGTGAGCTCTACACCGCGCTGCTGACCGAGCTGGCCCGGCTCGACGTGGCGTACGTGCACCTGGAGGCCACCACCGACGACGAGACACTGCTCGCTCTGCGCCGGGCGTGGCCGGGCGCCCTCGTCATGAACCCGGTGCTTCCGATGGGACCCGAGCAGACCGGCCGGGACGACGCCGACCACTGGCTCGGACTGGGCGCCGACCTCATCAGCTTCGGCCGCGCCTTCATCGCCAACCCCGACCTGGTCGAGCGGCTGCGCGGGGGACTCCCGATCGCCCCCGTCGACGAGGCCACGTACTACCAGGGCGGCGACCAGGGCTATCTGACCTACCCGTCCCACCAGTACGCGGCCTGACCCCGGCCGTGGCGGGCGGGGCGGTCGTCCTCGACCTGGGCGGCACCGGGGGCCTACGCGTCGGGCCCGTACGTCCCGAACTCCGGAAGCCCCGTCGATTCGAAGGTGTGCACCGACAGGCCGCCCGGTGTCGTCCGCTGGCCGACCAACCGCAGCCCGGCCGGTGCGCCGCCGTCCGGGAACAGACGCCGGCCCTGGCCCACCACGACCGGGGCGATCACGAGCCGCAGCGTGTCGACCAGCCCGGCGGCCAGCAGGGACTGGGCCAGCCGGGCGCTGCCGTGGATCTGCAGCTCCCGGCCGGGCCGCCGCTTCACCTCGGCGACCTGGGCGGGGACGTCGCCGGACAGGATCGTGGTCGGGTTCCACTCGGCCCTGGTCAGGCTGTGGGAGGCCACGTACTTCGGCAGGCCGTTCAGGATGGCGGCGGAGGGATGGTCGGTCATCTTCGGCCAGTCCCGCGCGAAGTTCTGGTAGGTACGGCGGCCGAACAGGAACGCGTCCGCCTCCCCGAGCCAGCTGCCGGCCAGCCGCTCGAACTCCTCGTCGAGGTGCGGCACGAACCAGCCACCCCGCGTGAACCCGTCGCTGGTGTCCTCGTCCGGGGACCCCGGGCCCTGGGAGACCCCGTCGAGCGTCAGGAACTCCTGCACAACCAGCTTCATCGCGCACCACTCTCTTCGACCCCGATGGCCGATTCAGCGTGTCCGGCGGGGAGGAACGACCGTCCCCACTGGTTGGACACCGCGGGACGAGGAAACTCATCGGTCCGAACGCCGCGGCCCGCACCGGCCCGCGCGGCCTCTGTCGTCAGCACTCGATGATGTTCACCGCGAGCCCGCCCCGGGCGGTCTCCTTGTACTTGACGGACATGTCGTCCCCCTGTCGCACCATGCCCTTGACCTGCATGTTCGAGGGTGTCCGAGGGGCGATCCACGTCCGCAGGGACTTCTCAGGGACTTTCGGCCGGGAGGGATCCCGCAGCCAGGCGTCCATCGCGGTGAGCCCTCGCTGCCCCGCGCCGGGCATGAAGTGAGCGTAGTGGTCGAGCGTGACCTTCGGCGTCGAGTGCCCGAGCCATTTGGACAGGCTGACGACCGACTCGCCGGCTTCCAGCTGCACGCTCGCGTAAGTGTGGCGGAGGACGTGGAACATGTCCTCGCGTGGGGCGGCATAGCGCGGGACCCGGCGGATTCGGTTGCCGTCGTGCCGCACCTTCTCGCCCACGGGCTTGATCAGTCCGGCGGCGGCGAGCGCACGCTTCCAGCTGCGGTCGTTCCAGGTCCGGTAGTAGATGCGGTTCCCGTGCGACGAAGTGAGGATCAGGTCGACTGTGATCGGCTTCCGCTGGCGCTCTTCGAGCGCGGTGGTGGGGGTCTTCGGGTTCCGCCAGGGCAGCGTGCATGAAGTCGACGGGAATCGGCGGAAGTGAGTTCGGGCCCGAAGCGCGAGGTTCGCCGGCAGGGGGATCTCGCGGGTCTTGCGCCCCTTGGGGAGCGAGAAGTAGGGGCGTCCCTTGATGTCCCACCTGAGCTGGCGGCGGACGTGGACGACTCCAGCCGCGAAGTCGAAGTCCTCTTCGGCGAGACCGAACGCTTCGCCTTGGCGCAGCCCGAGCCCGATGCCGAGATCGACAGCGATCTGGTAGCGGTCTTGCAACCCCACGCGGACGGCGTCGACGACCTCACGTGACCACGCCTTGGCCTTGCTGTCGATCGCTCGTGGGGGCTTGACGCTGTTCTTCACCTTCATCGGGTTGCGAAGCAGACGCTGGTCGTCGACGGCACTGCCGAGGATCGAGGACAGGTGTCCCCAGATCACCTCTGCCGTCGACTCTTCGACCCTCGTCAGCAGTGCTGCCTTGAAGGTCCGCAGAGCGGAAGCGTCGATCTCACGCAGGGCGTAGTCGCCCACCAACGGGATGATGTGGTTCCAGATGCGGCTGCGCATCGGGTCCGCCGTCGAGGGCTCGTCGGAGCGGCCCGCCCACCAGTACTCGGCGATGTAATCGGCGAGAAGGATCTCCCCCTTGCGGGGATCGACGAACTCGCCACGGCTGGAGTCCGTCTTGGCGCTGGCGAGCCACTGCTTCGCGTCCTCGCTCGTGTGGAACGACCGGTCCTGGATGCCGGGAATCCCCTTGACCCGGTAGCGCTTCCCGGTGCCGTAGATCGCGGTCCGCTCCCGCTTCCCGGTCAGCTTGTCGGGGCGCTTCTTCAGCCATCGGTCTTCTATGTAACCCGCCATGACGGGGTCCTCCAGTGGTGCGTGATCATGAGCTGGTCGGTGCTAACGCGATCTTCGGCACGATCCAATCCCCGTGCGATGAACTTCTTCTCGGGGGAGACGAGTCGCGTAAGCCACCGCGCTACTTCACGGGCTTCGAGCGCCGCTGCGGCTTCCGGTTCAGCGGGTCAAGGACGCGGTTGGAGCGGGAGTCCGCTAGCTCCTGATCGCGGACCCACTCGTCGAGCGCCGTGATCCGGTACATCACGCGCCTACCCATGCGGAAGCTGGGAGGCCCCTGTCGGCGGTGACGCCAGACGTACAGCGTGTTGGGCGAGATGCCGAGGTACTCGGCGGCCCTGGGAAGGGTCAAGAAGGCGGCCTGGGATGCTCCGCGCGGCTCCGGCATGGGTCGACTCCTGTCGTGTGGGGCGATGACAGGACGAGATTCCAGAGAAAGGGCGAGTTGGACGAACCGGATTCTCGAGATAGAGGGGGCGTTACTGAGTTGGAACTTGTGATGCCGTAGCAGCTAACGATGGTTGTCGGCTGCGCTAAGGCTGAGGCATGAGACGTGTAAACGAGGTCGGCCGAATGCTGAACGGCAGCAGTATCGCGAGGAGTTAGGGCTACGAGCGGTGGAGCGTTTCGCCATGGGCGAAGGCGAGCTCGGTGATGGCCAAGGACCTAGAGAAGCCTTAGTCTTGCTGCTCAGAGGCATGTCTCGCCTACGTGACCACCCGTCGGACAGCCCGCTTCATGAAAGCGCGAGGTTAGCGGTCAAACTGCGGGGCGGCGCAGAACTGACCCAGAACGGAGACGCCGTGACGGAGCTCCCCGAAGACGGCCAGCCCATCGAAGCCGTACCGACGGTGTACAGCGGCACCACCTTTCGCTCTCGGCTAGAAGCCGACTGGGCCCGCACCCTCGACACCCAAAGCATCCTCTGGCAGTACGAGCCCGAGCAAATCACCTTGCCGTCAGGGGCGCATTACCTGCCGGACTTCTGGCTGCCCGAGATCGGGACATGGCTTGAGGTCAAGGGGCCAGCCACCCCCCGCAAGGAAAAGGCCGTCGAGGTGGGCAAGGCGCGCGCCTGCCGTTGCGACGGCCCCTGCACCTGCGCGTGGCCCGGTGGCGAGATGGTCCTCCTTGGCTGGGTCGCGGAACGCGCCCACGGCGACATCAACGTGGCTCGCAGCCGGTCGGGCTACGCCAGTTGGGCTGCCGCTCACGGGCCCAGCGCCTACTTCGCGTTGTGCCCCTGGTGCGGGCTCAGACAGTGGATCACCCTGCGCCGTCCGTGGCAGTGCCGCGCCTGTCGCCGCAGTCTGGAAAGCGAGGAGTTGTACCAGCCCCACGACCGTGTGCTGCCTTTCGGGAGCGGCTCGGGGTGGTCGCCTGCGGACGCGGTGGCCATCCGCAGGGAGATCGCCGAACAGATAGCCGAGGCAGAGGCCGCCGACTCGGAGGACTCTCGCTCGGAGGCCCCGAACGAAGAGTGAGGGCGCGGGCGCGTAATGCTCGCCCACTCGCGAGTGAAGGTCCACCCTCGGCCGGCACCGAATGGGCGCCGCGCGGTCGCCACAAGGCGGCGGTACTTCGACGGCTCTCCAGGGGCGGTCGGCCGGGGGCGCTGAACCTCACAGGTCTGGAACAGATCCGCGCGCCCGGCGTTTTCACATCATGGCGGCCCGAACACTGCGGGCCGCCTCCGCCGAAGGAGGCTCATCATCCGCGTCTACCGCCGACATCCCTACGCCGTCTTGGTCGACGCCGTCACCCTTCTCAATCAGGACCTGAGCCCCACCGCCCGCCTTACATACGCCGTCCTCACCGCAGACCAACAGGTCGACGAGGGCAGCGAAACCTTCGACCTGGACCACATTGCCCGCGTTGTGGGCCTGGCCGACTCGGACGCGCTGCTACCAGTCCTTGCTGAACTCACCGCGGTCGGTGTAGTCGACAAGCGTGAGCACCACGGCCTGGGCCTTGTCCTCTCCGTGAACCTCGAGGCGATACCTCCAGCCGACCAGCAACCGTGCGTGCCCTGCGACGACTGCGGCCAGTGCTCGTGCGGTGGCCTGAGAGGGGTTTGCCAGCCCTGCTCAGAGGTCCGGGCATCACGTGTCCCCGAGGCGGAGAGCACCAATGAGATGGACTCCCGGTGGGTCTATGCCGTGTCCACCGAAGCCGACCCGAAGTCCATAAAGATCGGTGTTGCCGGGAACATCCAGAAGCGCCTTAAGCAGCTCCAGATTGGGTCGGCGTCTCCCATAGTGCTGCGCTGGCAGTCGCCGGGCGGATTTCCGTTGGAGAGCCACCTCCACGAGAAGTTCACCCGGCTGCGGATCGTAGGGGAGTGGTTCAACTTCCAGCGCACCGCAGACCCAGTGAAGGCCATCAACAAGGCGGCGCGGACCTTCCTTCAGCAGTACGACGCCACCTATTGAGGCTGAGCTCGTGGGATCGTGGCCGGTCAGGCGGTTCTGATGTTCAGACCGGTCTCGGCGAGGCTGCGCCCCGGCAACGCATCACCCGGGTCGCTGCCGACCAGCTGCGCCTTCACAGTGACGTCAAAGAAGCGCTCCTTTCGCGGGATCACAGGCGCTTCAGAAGCAATCAGTGCGTTTGCGCGGTCTCCCGCCGGCTAGCACTCGCTGGCCTACGTCGAACACATGGATAGGGTTGAGCTGCCCCGAGTTTCGTAGCGGCCGGTTTGCGTGGTTTCAGGCGGTGTTCGTTGCTGCCTGAGATCGGTAGTGCTGGGTCTCGAATTCCTCG
>NZ_JBVKAK010000003.1:0-21723 GCF_055639435.1 Streptomyces sp. NPDC039430
GTGAGTTTGATGAGTCGTTTGTAGCAGCAGAGTGCGGCGGCGAGGCCGAGGAACGCCAGGTAGTTGCGTGGTTGGCGTTCGTAGCGGTGGTTGAGCCTGCGGTAGCCGGTCAGCCACGACATGGTGCGCTCGATGTCCGATCCGACGTGACGTTGCCAGGGGCCTGCGTGGTGAGGTGTGGAGTGAAGAGTTGAGCTGGGCGATGCGCGGCCCCCTGCCCAGAACAACCTTGCATCTTGCGTTGCCGGGACCGGCGCGATGTCGTCGTTGACGATGCCAGCGAGGGTGCAGCATCGTCGGGGCATGGGATCTGAGGGTGCGAAGCGCAGTCATGCACAGGTCTGGGCGGAGCTCCTGGAGGAGTACCCTCCCCAACCTGACGGGGAGGACCAGTCTTCCCCGTCCCTGGGTTTGTTGTTGCGGGCGGCTGCGCGTGAGCCGTTGCTGAGTTCGATGTATCCGTGGATGTCGATGCGGCAGTTGAGTGTGTCGACATCGGACAACTGGGAGGACTGGGGCCAGGAACCACTCCCGGCGATGTTCGCCCGTCCGGGTGCCTATTCGGTAGTGGACCGATCTGATCGGGGAGACCGTGTCGCCTTCGAGACGGCCGATCCTGCCGAGGCGGTCGCGTTCGCAGCCCGCCTGGTGCGCGACCAGCGGGCAGCGCAGACGAAGGGGCCGCATGTCTGGTCGGCCGAGGCTGAGATGGTGCTGCGTGATGCCGGTTGGTATCCGGGGCGGAACGTTGACACGACAATGTGGCGGGAGCGCCTGGAAGCGGACGGCTTCCGTATTCATTCCGCCGCCGAGGGCTTCCTGCGTGAGTTCGGTGGGCTGACAGTTGTCAGCGGTGGCTCGGGCATCACCAGGGCAAGAGAACCATTCGAACTCGACCCGCTGCTTGCGCTAGGTGAAGACGACCGCTTCGGTGAATGGGGAGAGGAGATCGGGCGCCACCTCTTTCCGCTGGGTGAGCTCGACCGCGGCCACGCCTTCCTCGGCCTTGACGAGCACGGCGAGTTGTATGTCGTCGTCAACTGGCTGGCCAGGTTCGGTCGAATGCCCGAGGCCATGGAGAACCTCATCCTTGGAGTGATGCCGATTCGTATGCCCAGCTCAGCTCAGCCCTAAGGTCGTATCTGGACTGGACCGATCAGTGGGCGAGTTCGGATCTGATGGTGTGCGGCGCTCATTGACTTCCCGCGCTGTTTGATCGAGGAACTGCTGGTCGGTTCTCTTGCTGTGCCAGATGGCGCCCTCGGTCCGTTCGTAGTCCGGAGCCCAAACGCGGTCGATAACCGGGCGGACGTGTAGGTGTCGGAGTAGCGGGGAACCGGCCTTGCGTTTCCGACTGAACCAGAGAATCCGTGATGTGTTCCTCCTTCGGCGGGGAGGCGGGCTCCGTCTCCCCGCCTATGCGGTCGTACCTATTGTATGGAAGATTCGCCTTAGCTGGACCGGCAAAGAACACGAGGAAAGACGAAACGACCGGGACCTGCTGGACTTCTGCCTCCGCGACAGCGCACGCTGTCCGGCACGCAGGTGGACCGAGCCCTCGAACTCGCCGACCGCTGCCCCGCGACCTGGAATCAGTTGATCGGCGGCTGGCTCCGAGACCCGCTCATGGACAGCGCGAAATCCGCCCGCGAAGCCTTCGTGGCCGTTGCCCGAACCACCACGTTCAACGCAGCAACGCCCACTCATGGTTGAGAACCCTTTTCGGCCAACCCGCCCGTCCACCAGCCACTACGCCCTGCCCGGTTGCCGGAAGCCCAGACAGCAGTCGGTACCGGCACCCGAGCTGGCAGCAGTAAAGATCCGGACCATATACGGACCACGGGACTACTGAGCGTCGCTTCTGGCCTGCCGGTGCTCCACGCCACCGCCAGGGCGCAAGAGCGCACTGGGAGCTATCTGGGACTTCCGGCCGTATGAAAAGCATGCACCGCCGGCTCGACAGGAAACACCCGAAGCTATTCACGATTCACTGCCCGCGTGATCGCGTTTTGGCGGCATATCATCCCCGCCATCTCGCTAAGCAGGCCGCTAACACGGCTGTCGGCGCGAACCGTCCAGCATCGCTCCAACGACCGTACGGCACCCAACATGATCACAACCCCGATGACAGGATCTGATTACTCATCAGTAAGGTCAGCAAAGGGCCAGTAAGTGTTTGATTAGACCTGGTCACAGGTGCCAACACCTGCAACCGTAACCTCCGCCAGGAGCGCACCCAACAGCGGCACGACCGTGCCCCCTCACCAGGCCGGTGAGAGGGCACGGCGAAGGCCACGCGGCGGGTCGCGACAGGATCGATCAGTCCAGATCAGCGCACCCGTCCACGCGGTTTCAGCGCCACCGGCGGGAGTTCGGGGGCGGGCAGCCGGTCGCCGTCGTAGCCCGTTACCTCACCGAAGCGGGTGCTCTCCATCCAGTCCTTTCGCGCCGCCTCGATCTCCTCGTGCGAACGCCCGATGAAGTTCCACCACATGACGATCTCCTCCTCGAAGGGCTCGCCGCCGAGGAGCATCAGACCCGCGTCGGACCCGGCGCGCAGGGGGAGTTCCGTGCGGCCGCAGCCGAGGTAGAGCATGGAGCCGGGCAGTACGGGTACGCCGTCGACCTCCGCCTCGCCGGACATGGCCAGGACGGCGTATTCGAAGTCGGGGTCGAGCGGCAGCCGGGTCTCCGCGCCGTGGGCGAGGGACAGGTCGGCGCCGACGAGGGGGCTGTAGGTGGTGCCGGGCGAGACGGCGCCGTCCAGGGCGCCGAGGATGACGGTGGCGCTCAGGCCCGGCGCGGTGACGACCGGCAGGTCGGTGTGGTGCTGGAAGTGGGGGCTGACCTCCCGGTGGGCGTCCGGGAGCGCCACCCAGAGCTGGGCGCCGTGCAGGAAGCGCGCGTGCGGGCGCGGGCTCTCCTCGGAGTGGGAGATCGCCCGGCCGGAGGTCATCAGGCCCAGTTCGCGCGGGCGTACCGTCTGGAGGCTGCCGAGGCTGTCGCGGTGCAGCACCTCGCCGTCGTGCAGCCAGCTGACGGTCTGGAGGCCCATATGCGGGTGGGGCGGCACCTGCATGCCGGGCTCGTCGGCGATGTCGTCGGGCCCGTAATGATCGACGAAGGCCCAGGCGCCCACCATGCGGCGGCCCAGGTTCGGCAGCAGCCTGCGGACCTCGGTGGACTCCCCCAATTGGACCCGGCGCGGGCTCAGCAACTCACGAACCACCCACTGACAGGCCGGAACGGCGAGGCTGAGGATGACCCGTGCCTATTCTGCGCTTACGGGCAGTGCGATGGTCGTCGAGGCCGGAAGGAGCCCACATGGTATGGATCCTTCCGAGCCAGCCGGTGCCATGGCGGAGCACGGCACCGCCTTCACCCGCGACTGGGCGGCCAACGTCCTGTCGGCAGACCTTGTCGAGACGAGTACGTGAGGAAGCGGTCTCGGCCTGTCGTGACGCTCATTTGACGCTCCGGGCGCCCGAGGGATCCCCCGACAGACCGGAAAATGGCGCCTGAACTGCAGGTATGTCCCGTCCCTCTTTTTGTGACACGTTTCCGATGACGCACCACGTGGAGTGCGTCGCGATCCTTGAGCACGCCGCAAAGGGTGCCTGACCTGCTGTTTCGTCGAGTGTGCGCTGTGGGCGTTACGGGCGATATCTTGACGCATATTCGACGCACGTGAGGCCCTTCTGACGCACGTTTGACGCCCGTTCTGATGGGGCGTCAGGGGGCCGTTCCTGCAGGTGGCGGTGCGTCGGGTGGGGTCTGCCGGGTTCCTTCTTTGCTATCTCTTGGTGAAGAGGTGTCGTTTATGGCCGGGTTTGGGGGTCAGTAGGAGCGGGGTCCGTAAGGGCTCCAGTGGCCGAGGAAAGGCTTGAGGTCGTCGCCGCTGGGTTTCGGTGGGGAGGGCAGCTTTGTCGCTGCGGCAGACTCGGTGAGGTGTTGCAGGCGGGCATCCGCGAAGGCGAGCCACGCCTCGATCTCGGTCTTTTCCTGCCCAGGCGGCAGCGATGTGGCTTGGTCGCGCACTGCTGTGACGTATTCGATCAGACGCTTGGTCTGGTGCCAGGCGTCTGCCTGTTCTCCGAGGTGTTTGACGCGATAGGCACGGACGTATTCGGCGCGCGCTTCTTGCATAGCGGCTTCCCAGCGCTGGTGCTGCTCCTCGCGGGCCTGCTGGTCTGCGTGGCGTTTGCGTTCCGCGGCTTCGCCGCGGAGGCCGACTTCCTGTGCGATTTCGGCTAGTTGGTCTTCCATCGGCCGGTCGGGGAAGTCGGCCCATTCGCTGGCGCGGTGTGGGCTGCCGCCTCGGAGCATGAAACGCAGGCGGTTGGAGGGCGTGTAGTCGAAGCGGGCGATGCGCATCCATGAGTACTTCTTGGCGTCGGCGAGTTCCTTGTCGGTGGGGACGTGTTCGCTGCGGTCCTGTTCCTGGAGGACGAGGAATCCGATGCTTTCACCTTGGGCGGTGATAGCGAAGTGGGGTGGTGCTTTGCGACGCCGATGGGGTGGGGGAGCGCCCTGGGTGGTTCCGAGTGCTGCCTTGTGGCCTTGTGTTTCGGTGGCGGTGATGAGGGCCTGGATGATGCGCAAGGCCCGGCCTTGGACGGATTTCGTCAGACCCATGGGCTGCGGCAGCTTTTGAAGGGCGGCCACGACGGAGTGGGGTTTGGCGAGTCTGGCCGGAACGGGCAGCGGGGTGAGTGCGGCGAGGCGCCAGGCGGGGATGTCGACGAGCTTGATTTCGTAGCTGCGGTGGGTCCGGTATCCGTAGAGCTCCTGCGTGTGAGGGATCTTGCCCGACTTGCGGGCGGCGCTGACCCGTGATGCCCAGTTCACTGCGTGCGGGCCGGTTTCGATGGGCTTGACGAGACGGCCTTCGTTCGCGGCCAGTTCTTCGAGGAGTTGGTCCGCGTAGTTCGTGCGGGCCTTCGGTACTGTCTTGGGCCGCGGCGGCGCCGGTTTTCGGCCGGGCGGCTTCGGCGGTTCGGCATTCTGTTCCGCGGGGCGGATGCCGCGGTCGGTGAGATCTTGTCGGCCTTTGTCGGTGAGCTGGGCCCTCCAATATCCACGGCGTTTGGTGATTTTGATCAGCCCGCGGCTCTGCAGGGCCTGGGCGCTGGCCTTGTACGTGCTGTCCGGCCAGACTCCGTCGGGAGACCCCTGGCCCACCCAGTCGAGAACGGCCTGCTGCCGCTCGTTGAGGTCCCTGTGCATGCGGTCCTCCCGTGGTCGCCGGGCGTGCTGCTCCGGAGACAATGCCCCTCGATTGCGCAAGAATTCCGGGCGTTACGAGAGGACGTTCTTTCGGGTGAGAGTTACTGAGCGGCCCGCTTACAGGGAGAAAAGTTCTTCTTGGTAGTTCTCGACGATGTCCCGGTGTGGATAGAACAGGCCGAGCAGCATGAACGTCCTGGGGCGCTTGGCCAGGTTCCCGACGAAACAGTGGACGACGTGGTCCGGCGTGAACATCCGGGTGAACCAGCGCTCCTGCAGCTTCTCCTCCACGCCCTGCTGCCCGTACTGGCGCAGGTACTTGCGGTAGGACTCGCCGGCCTCCCAGTCCCGGAGCGCCATGTCGTGACCGATGCAGTCGGAGTCGTCGCAGCGGAAGCGGTATCGGAGTCCAGCGATACCCAATCCAGTTGGCGTAGGTCCTGGTCGAGGAGGTCCATCTGTTCCGCCAGAGCGGCCTTGGAGACAGGCCAGGGCTCGGCGGGTACGAGGCGGAAGTCAACGGTGCCCGCCGCTGGGCGGAAGAGGCCGAGGGACATGTCGCGCTTCTCCTGGTCCCGTTTGATGGCGCACAGCGACGGGGCGATCAGCGGGCGGAGGATCGAGTAGCGCGCGCGCCAGCCGTCGCTCGTGCCGATCCTGTCAATGACCTTGAGGGTGTCAGGGTTCGGGCGCAGGCTCTCGGGCCGGCGGTCCTGGTGATGTCGGCGTACGTCGACCTCGATGATCGCGTACTTGGTGAACTGGCTCTCCTTCTTGAGGAGCCGGAAGGGCACCGGGAAGAGCTGTGCCGACGCGGTGACCGCTCGGTCGGCCAGATCGCCAAGGACTTCGACCTGACGCAGACCGCGGTGCGGTTGTGGGTCAGCCAGGCCGAGGTGGGCGCGGGCGAGAAGGATGGGCTGACTACTGAACTTGAATGTGTGATGTCGGCCTGATCGTGTCAGCTGGTCAGGGTCAGGCCAGTGCCTGTGAGGCAGCCGTCGATGAGGTGCGGTCGGTACTGGGTCTGCTTGAGGCTGCGCTTCACGGCGGTGGCGAGCTGGTCGAGGTTCGCGGCAGCGAGGTTACCGATCGTCCGTTTCACCAGGGACCAGATGCCTTCCTGCGGGTTGAGGTCGGGTGCGTGGGACGGAAAGTGGAAGACGGCCAGCCAGTTCTCGTTCGCGGCGATGAAGTCCTTCATCTGCGGCATGAGATGGGTGCGCAGGTTGTCCCAGACCAGGACGATGGGGCCCTTGAGCTGGTTGTGCGCCCGCACGATGAGGTCGCGGTAGTCCTGCCAGGTGAATCCCTTGGGTTCGCCCTTGCGGCCCCGCTGGACGCGGAAGCTGTAGATCAGCCGGGAGCGGTCTCCGGGGCGGAAGCAGACCATTCCCGCTATCGAAACCCGTCCGGAACCCCTGCCCCGGACGTGCACGACCGGAGTCCGGCCGACCCGGCCCCAGGACCTCGCGCGTGGCGGCCTCAGCGACTGGCTGGCCTCGTCCTCGCAGACGATCCAGGCCCCGCGGGCCGCCGCCGCACTTTTACCTGCGGCCACACCTGCTTTTTCCACAACTCCACTGCTTCGTCGTCACGTTCGATCGCCCTGCGGGCCGGCTGCTGCCAGGACCAGCCATGCCGCTTCAGCAGCCGCCATGTCCCCTCCACCGTGTAGCTGACGTGGAACAACCGCCCGATCAACGTCTTCACCCGCGCCAGCGTCCACCGCTGATCCACCCATCCATGAGCAAGCGGACCACGCTCCAACTCACGCTCCAGTTTGGCGATTTGGTCTGTGGACAGCCTCGGGCGACCTGGTGAGCCCTTCGATCGGACACCCTCCTCGCCAGACTCCCGCCACTGACGGCGCCAGCGCTCCACCGACCGTTCACTGACCCGCAGCTCGGCCGCGATCTCCCGGTTCTTCGCACCGCCCTCGAAACGACCGACCGCTTCCAGCCGGATCCGCTCTCTTGCAGCCCTCTTGGCGTCGGTCAAACCGCCACCCTGCGCGTATCTCACACCCCCACAGCTGCCGACCCGACTCAGCCGCTGTCAGGCGAACGGTCCGACATCACCCAGGGCGGGCTGCTGGGGCCTGTTGGGTCACTGGGCTGTTCATGCCGTCCACTCTCGGGCGGAGCCGGGGCGGCGGGATACCGATAGGATGCCAATCTATGAGGGAAACCCGCCATCTTGATCTCGTGGACCGCGGCCGCATCGTCCTGGCGCACGGGCAGCGGCTGCCCACCCATGCCCACGACCGCGGTCACCTGGTCTATTCGGCCACCGGCGTGCTGTCCGTAACCACAGCCAGGGGTACGTGGATCGCTCCGCCGACCCGGGTGGCGTGGACTCCCGCGGCCTCCGAACACCACCACACCGCGCACGGCAACGCGGACATGCGGATTCTGTTCCTGTTCGACGCACTCGCCGCCCGGCTGCCCGCGCATCCCGCCGTGCTCACCGTCTCCGGGCTCGCCCGCGAAGCTCTGCTCGCCCTCACGGCCGAGGAGGCGGACACCGGCGGGCGGGCGCCGGAGGCGGACGACCGGCTGCACGCGGTCGTCGTCGACGAGGTCACCGCGGCGCCCGAGCAGCCGCTGCATCTGCCCGAGCCGGCCGACGACCGGCTCCGGGCGCTGACCGGCATCCTCTACGCCGACCCTGCCAATCAGCAGACTCTCGCCGAGCTGGGCGCGCGCGTCGGGGCGAGTGAGCGTACGTTCAGCCGGCTCTTCGGGCAGGAACTCCGGATGAGTTTTCATCAGTGGCGCACTCAGCTACGCGTCCACCACGCGCTCACCCGGCTCGCCGCAGGGAAGTCCGTCAGCGACACCGCTCTCGCCTGCGGCTGGGCCAATTCGACGAGCTTCATCGAGGCTTTTGCCGCTCTCGTCGGCGAGACCCCCGGCCGCTACCGCAACCGTCAACTCCCTGTCGAGGGCGGCTAGGAGCTCGCTTACGGATCACCTGGCGGGGGTTCGATCTCCGGGCCTGCTAGGTGTATTGCCCTGTGAGGTTGGGGACGCAGCTCCCAGGGCTACATGCCGAGGACATGCGCAAGGTGCCCGTGCATCTCGGCAGCGGGCGGCGCGTGCTGCTACCTCGTGGCTCGCACCTTGAAGCCGAGGGTGAGGCCCGGCCGGGCCATAAAGGACGGCGCTGTGGTCCGAGATCCTGAGCGGCTGGTATCACCTCGCCACCTAGATACCAGTCCGGTGTCAACCCTGTATGGCGATGACACTCCGACTTCCCGACGACCTTGACGCGAAACTCACCGAGCGGGCTCGTCGGGAGCGCCGCAGCAAGCAGGAACTTGTCATTGAGGCCATCCGCGATGCCCAGAATCGGGCCGAGTTGAAGGTCGATGACGTCCTGGCCGAACTCATGAACAGCGATGCGGAGATCCTGGACTACCTGAAGTGATCGAAGTGCGCCACATTCAGATTGACGAGATCCTGGCTATCGCTCGCACGGTCAACGATACCCAGCACAGCGTGCGCGACATGGGACTTTTGGTGTCAGCGATCGAACGGCCCCGGACGAACGCGTTCGGAGTCGAGCTGTACCTTACGCTGCACGAGAAGGCGGCAGCACTGCTGCACTCCGTTGCCCGCAATCGCGCACTGATCGACGGCAACAAGCGCACCGCCTGGCTTGCCATGCGTGTCTTCCTGCGGCTCAACGGTGTCAGCGCCAGTACCATGCCGCCACCCGTCTCCATTGCCGGCCAGTTCGTCGAGGAAGTCGCGCAGGACAACATTGATGTACCGGCCATTGCCAAGCGTTTGTCGGCCTGGTTCCCCGTTTCCTGACGTTCGACGTCGTGAGGTATGGGGCGGAATGAGGTTCCGTGAGCGGTGCTGGCTCCTGGCAGTCCGCCGGGCGAACTGATCCCGTTCTTTTGGGACCCGTTCGTTCAGCGGGTTGATTCGTCTGCTTTCGCGACACGGGGCAGCGGGTCTCTCGGCGCGGAAATGGCGTCCCGAGAGCGCCTTCCCGTTTGGGCGGCAGGCAAGGTTCACATCGTCTACGGCAGTCTCTTCTCAACCAACACCCGCCCCTGTTTTCCCAGCGGTCACGGAACGCGCTGTCTGTGCTCCTCGCGCGCCCCCTGTGCGCACTGAGCCGGTTCTTTCGCCTCCAACAAGCTGTGTCTGCGGTGATCCACCGTCCGCGTCCACAGCTTGGAGGGGGACAAGATGTCGGAGGAGTGGATACGGGCTCTCGTGGCGGACTTTGGATCCGAGTGCAGGGAGCGTCTGCGGGTCAGCGACACGGAGGCGTCCATCAGCCTGCCGGTGGTGAAGCTGGTGGAGACATTCGGGGCGCGCTGGAAGCTGAGTCCTCGCCTTCATCCTGAGTATCCCTTGCCCGAGGCCTGGGTGCGTCCGGACTACGCGGTGGAGACATCGGGGCGCATCACCGGCTTCCTGGAACTGAAGGCACCGGGGCACGATGTCACGCCCGACGGCTTCACAAAGCGGGACCGGGAGCAGTGGGAGCTGATGCGCCGGCTGCCCAACGTGCTCTACAGCAATGGCCACATCTGGTGCCTGTACCGAGGCGGTTCGCGGCCCCTCCGCACGGTTCGGCTCGAAGGTGATCTGTACCGGTCCGGTAGTCGGTTGTGTACCAGCGATGCCAGTGGAGCGGCGTTTCGGGATCTGCTGCGGGATTTTCTCGGGTGGCAGCCCCGACCCATCACCACTATTGGCCAGTTGGTGTCGTCTATCGCTCCGCTTTGCCAGTACCTGCGAGAGGAGGTGCTGGAGCAGCTTGCCCTCGAACGCAGAACGGCAGACGGTCCTCGCAGCCAGCGGCGGACCCCCAAGCCTTTCATCGCCTTGGCGCACCACTGGAGCAAGGTGCTCTTCCCCTCAACTGATGGACAGGACCCCGACTACCTCTTCGCCGACCGTTACACCCAGACGATCGCCTTCGCCCTGCTGCTGGCCCGTATCGAGAATGTACCGCTCGCCGACCGCAACTTCGTCGACGTTGCACGTGAGTTGAAGGCTGAGAACACGGTCATGGGTCGAGCCCTGCAGTTGCTGACGGAGACAGTGGACGCTGAGTTCGCCCGCCGAATCGACACGCTCGTGCAAGTCATCGAGGCTGTCGACTGGGAGGCGATCCGAGCCCGGACGCCCGACGCCCACGTTCATCTCTACGAGGATTTCCTCCAGGAATACGACCGCGATCTGCGTAAACGCTCCGGCACGTACTACACCCCACCCCGTCTGGTGAAGGAGATGGTTCGCTTCACCGACGCTGTCCTGCGCACCCGTCTGGGCTGTGTGGAGGGCTTCGCGGACGAGCAGGTGACGATCGTCGACCCCGCCATGGGCACCGGCACATTCCTCAGCGAGATTATCGACAGGGTCGCCGAAGAACGCGCCCGCCGCGGGGAAGGCTTCCGCGGCGAGGCGGTGGAACAGCTGGCGGGCCGACTTATCGGCTTCGAACGTCAGATGGCCGCCTTTGCGGTCGCCCAGATGAGGATTACCCAGACCCTCCGCAAGCAAGTCACCGACACTCAACTCGGCGATCTGCGACTCCATCTCGCCGACACCCTCGCGGACCCCTATGAGAGGGCCACGCTCTTCACGTTCCTGCCCGATGGCGATCCGCTAGTTGAGAACACGCGCAAGGCGGACTGGATCAAGCGTGAGCAGAAGGTCACCGTCATGATCAGCAATCCGCCGGACCGGGAGAGAGCTGAGGGGGAGGGCGGGTGGGTGGAGAAAGGCCGCGAGGGTGATGGCGAAGCACCTCTGCTCGATGCCTTCCGCCTCGGCGGCAGAAACGGAGTGCACGAGAACAAGCTCAAGAACCTGTACGTCTACTTCTGGCGCTGGGCCACCTTCAAGGTCTTCGAACAGCATCGTTCCGAGTCGGACCGCGGAATTGTCGCCTTCATCAGTACTGCGGGCTTCCTCAGCGGACCCGGTTTCCGAGGGATGAGGAAGTACCTGCGTGAGACCTGTTCCGAGGGCTGGATCATCGACCTCAGCCCGGAGGGTATCCAGCCACCGTTGCGGACACGCCTCTTCGAGGGTGTTCAGCAGCAACTGACGATTGCCGTGTTCGTCCGCAGCAGCGCCGACACCGAACCTGCCCGCATCAGATACGTGGCCCTGGATGGAAGTACGCGTGAGGAGAAGTACGCGCAGCTCGAAGCTCTCGGGCCCGACAGCGACCAGTGGCGTCCGGTACGTCAGGACATCCAGGCTCCGTTCACGCCGGCGGCACTCGGAGCTTGGGACACGTATCCCGCGCTTAATGATCTGTTGCCATGGACGGTGCCCGGCATCCTGCCCAAGCGGACATGGGTCTACTCCTCTGACCCCGACACGCTGCGCTCCCGGTGGCGGAGACTGACTGCCGAGACGGACATCGCCGAGAAGCGTGTCCTGTTCAGGGAGACCCAGGGCCGTACCGTCGACCGTCCGGTCAAGCCGCTCCCGGGCTCAGCAGAGCGAAAGCGGTCGATGCTGGAGGCGGGTCCCGAGTGTCCGGAACCGGTGCCTGTGGCCTTCCGTCCTTTCGATAGGCAGTGGATCATTCCGGACAACAGGCTTCTCGACAGATGCTCGCCGGAGCTGTGGGAGAACCGGGCCGAGGGCCAGATACACATTGTGGAGCTGCACTCCGAACGGTTCGGCGACGGCCCCGCCACTCTGTTCACCGCGCTGATGCCGGATATGCATCACTTCGCCGGCTGGGGTGGCGGTCGGGTAATTCCCTTACTGCAGAAGGACGGCACCCCCAATGTGACCCCCAGCCTTCTCCAGCACCTTCGCAACTCCTTCGGTGGGCTGCTTGTCACCGCTGAGGACTTGGCCGCGTACATCGCCGCGATCACGGCTCACCCCGGATTCCGGTCCCGCTTCGACGACGAACTCATGACCAACGGCGTCCGCGTACCCCTCACCGGCGACGCCGCCCTGTGGTCGGAGGCGCTGCACATCGGGCGGAAGGTGATCTGGGTCTCCACCTTCGGGGAGAGGCTCGTGGACCCGGTGGCGGGGAGGCCCGGCGGCCCTCAGGAGGTCTGGGCGACTGCACAGCCGGCGATCACGTACCGAAGACAGGTCGGCAGGCACGAACTGCCTGAGGGCTTCGTCTATGATCCCGGTCGTCTCGAACTCCACTTCGGCCAAGGTGTTTTCGGGCCGGTAACCGAAGAGATGAGGGATTACCAGGTCAGCGGACAGAACGTTCTCGACGGCTGGTTGAAACGCAGGACGGGACCGCGGTCCCGCAGGGCCGTCAGCGAGCTGGACCGCATCCGGCCCGAACGGTGGCTACCTGCCTGGAGTGAGGATCTCCAGTACGTGCTGGCCATCCTGTGGCATCTGGTCGAACTGCAATCTGTTCAGAATGAGCTGCTCGACCGTGTGCTCACGTCACCGCTGGTCAGCGTCGCCGAGTTGCAACGTCGGAACGTCCTGCCCGTCCCGGAAACCGCCCGTCGTTCTGCTCCCGCACCGATACAGACCGACCTCATCCCCGGGACTGAGGGAATCGAGGCGCGTGAGCCGCACGCCGTAAGGCCACTTACCGCAGAGAGGAGCTCTCCGCCCGGCGCTCGCACGCGGCCACGCAGGAGCAGGAATTCCGGCGACACGGAGTCATCCCGCAGAAAGCGACAAGATCCGTAGAGCTCTTGATGATGGTGAGGCGTCTTGTCGCACTCGGGGCGGGTGCGCAGCGATACCGACCGACTCATGGGCTGGCCCCTGCTTCGGCACGTAGACGAGCAGCGGATCGTGTTCGCCGTCGAGTCTGAGCGCTCCGTGCCACGAGGCCGCCCGATTCTCGCCGGTTGAATCCGCTGTTCTGTGACTCGCCCTTGAATGTCGGTGTCTCCCTCTACGGTGGAGATCCGGATGCCGTCGGGGTACGGGGAGGGGCGACAGCGTGCGCAGGGTTCCACCGGAGATGTTCCGGTTCACGACGGTGGAGAGGTCCGATCTGTACGGAGCGGGGCTGGACGTTTTCGGCGTGGCCGGTGAACACCTGGAGACGGCGCTGGGGCTCGACGCGGTGCGAGAGCGGCTGCGCGGGGTCGGCCGGGTGGCGGCGGTCGAGGATGAGGATCTCCATGAGGCGCTCAGGAAGCTCGTGCAGTGGGAGCTCCTGGATGTAGTGCACAACCACGCGGAGAACTACCGCACGGCCGAGGAGTACGAACGGCGCAACCTGCAGTATTCGCTGACCCGCCGGGGCGAGGCCGCTCTTGCCGGAGCGCGGCATGCGCTTGAGGTCCTCGCCTCCACGGGAGCGCTGCAGACGGCCGTGCTGGAGTCGATCGCCGACCGGCTCGACGAGCTGTGCCTGCTCTCCGGTGAACCCGCGTCGGCCGATCGGCGGATCTTCAGCACGCTGCGGGAGCTGGAGGGGCATCTGGACGCTCTGGTGGAGAACACCAAGGCGTTCAACGGTGAACTGCAGCGTCTCCTGCGCGCCGAGGGCGCGGATCTGGAGGTGTTCCGCGAGGTCAAGGCCGCCACTGTCGCGTATCTGCAGGAGTTCCTGGTCAACCTCGACCGGCGCGGGCAGGCGGTCGGCGCTGCCGTGGCCCGGGTGGAGGAGCGGGGGACCGCCGTACTGCGCGAGCGGGCCCTGCGCGGGGCAGAGCTCCCGCCGGCGGCAGGTGAGGATCCCGCGGCCGGCTGGCTGGAGAGCAGGCGGGCGCGCTGGGCGGGCCTGCGTGCGTGGTTCCTGGCGGACGACGGTGCCAGACCTCGGATCGAGCAATTGCACGACATAGCCCGGCGAGCCATCGTCTCGCTCTTGCAGGTTCTGGAACGGATCAACGAGTCGCGGCGCCGTTCCTCCAGCGCCGTTCAGGACTTCCGGGAGCTGGCACGCTGGTTCGCGGCGGCCCCTACGGAAGAGGACCTGCACCGGCTGTGGTCGGCAGCCTTCGGGCTCGGTTCGGCACGTCATGCTCATCTCGCCCATTTCGACCCCGAGCTGATCCCGTCGTCCCATTCCTGGTCCGAGGCCCCGCCTGTGGAGGTGTCGGCGCTGCTGCGGACCAGTGGACGGACGGAGCGCTTCACTCGCACGGCCAAGGTGCGGGACGTCGCGGCTGTCAGGGCGGAGCGTGCCGAGCGGGCTCGCGCGGAGCGAGCGGAACTCACACTCGCCTGGGAGGTGCTGGAGACAGACGGACCTGTTCGTCTGTCCTCCTTCGGCACGTTGGATCCCGCCGTCTTCGACCGTTTGCTCGACCTGTTTGGCCGTGCCCTGGCTGCCCCGCCGGACGCGAGCGGCTTGAGGCGCGCCACGACGGGAGACGGCCGGGCGGAGATCGCCCTGGCACCGCCTTCCGATGAGCGCACCGCCGTACTGCACACCGCAAAGGGCTCACTGACCGGACCGGACTATGTCGTCCATATCACGGCGGCTGGTGGAGCGAGCGTCTCCACGGCCTCCGTGCCACGCCGCAGGAGGCCGCAGGATGAGCACCCTCGCCAACCAACTGGCCGCCGCGGAACGGGAGGAGGTCGCCCGCGCCATCCGTTTCCTTCTGGCCCGCCCCCTGCTTACCGAGACCGCCGACCCGACTGGCTTCGAACCGGTACGACGCCGTCGCGAGCCGCTGGCCCAGTGGTTCGACTACACCTGCGGCTGGAGCCTGGTGGTGGAGCCCCGCCGCGGTTACGCCCGCCTCACGAAGGTGCGCGCCAACCCGGACGGTTCCCGCCCGGCTCGTAGGGCGCGTTCCGGCCGTGCCCCTTTCGACCGTCTGCGTTATGTGCTGCTGTGCGTGACCGCGGCCGAGCTGCTGTCGATGCCGATGACAACCATTGGCATGCTCGCCGACCGCGTCGTGCAGGCCACGGCGGCCGACCGGGCAGTAGCCGCGTTCGACCCGGTCCACAAGCTGCAGCGGATGGCATTCGTCGATGTCCTAAAGCTGCTGGAGTCCTGGGACGTGCTGCGCGCGGTGGATGGCACGACCGAGGCGTACGTCGAGTCCGCGGAGGCCAAGGTCCTCTACCGCGTGGACACCACCCTGCTGATGCGGTTGCCCGCCGCGCCCGTCGGCGCCTCCCGACTCGCCGTGCCCCCCGACGAGGTGCCCGCGCGGTTCGAGGAACTCCTCACCGGCCTGGTGCGGGAGCGCCGCTACGGCGGCATGGTCGTCGACGGGACGGCGGACGAGAGGCACAGCGAGAGCGCCGCTACTGATACACAACGCAATCTGAGGCTACGTCACTCGGTGCTGCGTCGCCTCTTCGACGACCCGATGCTGCACCGGACGGACCTCGCCGAGGACGAGCTGGCCTACGTCTCGTCTCTGACTGGACGCCAGATCCTGCGTCGCTCGGTCGAACAGGCCGGCTTCCTCCTGGAGGAACGCGCGGAGGGCTTTCTGCTCGTGGACCCGGACGGGATCGCCACCGATGTCCGCTTCCCCGACGACACCTCCACTGCCAGGGTTGCCGCACTGCTCCTTCTGGAGCCGCTCTGCGCCACGCCCGCCGGAATGCTGCCCGAACAGCTTGCCGAGGCCGGAGCGGGTCTGCTGCGTCGCTTTCCGCGCTGGGCCAAGGCGTATCAGTCCGAGGACGGCGCGATCCGGCTTTCCGACGACGCGGTACGCGTCCTGCGCGATGTCGGGCTCGTCCGCACGGCCGGAGGGCGTGTCGTCGCATGCCCGGCCGCGTACCGCTATCGCCTGACAGAGACGACGAGGCCGATCCGGGTGACGAGCTAGGACCGGGGTGGGACGTGAACCGACGCGAGAGGATAGGCGCCGTGGTTTCCGGTGGCATTGGGGCAGAAGGGAATCAGAGGTGAGTGTGACAGAGCTCCCGGTCGCGCGGCGGCCGGAGTACGCCGAGTCGCCTGTGAAACCGGCAACGGCGATGGATGCGGCCCGCAGCCGCTGGCAGCCGCACCGCGCGGGCATCCTCAACGTCTGGCGCTACTATGACGAGACCTTCACCTTCCATCAGGGCCGCCTGCTGCTCCGCGGCCAGAACGGTTCGGGCAAGTCCAAAGCTCTTGAGCTTCTGCTGCCCTTCCTCTTCGACGCCAGCCTGCGCCCCAACCGCCTTTCCACGTTCGGCGGTTCGGAACGCACTATGCACTGGAACCTGCTCGGCGAAGGCACCTCAGGCAAGACCCGTGTCGGGTATGTGTGGATGGAGTTCCGCTGCGTCGGCGAAGACAGCGCCGAGCGGTGGTTCGGCTGTGGTGCGCGTCTGCAGGCGAGCGTGCACACCAGCGGGGTACATGCCGACTACTTCACCACCCTCTCCAGGATCGTCGCCCACCCCACCGGCGTGTTCCTCGTCAACGATGCGGGACAGCCGCTGACACGCGCAGCGCTCGTGGAGGCCCTCCGCTACCGCGGCGACGTCCATGCCTCGGCCACCGACTACCGGACGGCCGTACGACGTGAGTTGTTCGCAGGCATGGGGGAGCAGCGTTACGAGTCGATGTTGTCCGCCCTGCTGCAGTTGCGCCAGCCCAAACTGTCCGAACGCTCGATCCGTTCCTGCTCTCCACTCTGTTGTCCCGTGCCCTTCCCCCACTGGGCGAAGGCGAGATCGCTGAACTCGCGTAAGGTTTCGAACGGCTGGACCGCCAGCGCGAACACCTCAAACGGCTCGACGACGAGGTGACGGCAGCAGGGACCGTCGCATCCCGGCAGCGCGCCTACGCACGACGTGTCCTGCGTGCTGGCTCGGCCGCGCTGATCTCGGCGACCACGGAGATGGACGACCTCACCCGCGCCGCCCGCCAGAGTGCCGAGGAACTTGAACAGGCGCTGACAGAAAGGGAGTCCGCTCAGGCTCGGCGCGAGGAACAGGGACTGCACGCGCACGCCCTGGAGGAGACCGTCGAGGGGCTGCGTGAGAGCGACGCGTACAAGCAGGGCGAGGAACTCGACCGGCTCCGCCGGCGTACGGAAGAAGCGGCAGCCGTCGCTGGGCGACAGCGTGCCACTGCGCAGGCCACTCGGATAAGCGCCGAGGAGCACCAGAGCTACGCCGACGAGGCGGCGGCCCAGGCCCGTACCTTCGACGAGCACGCGCGCGAAGCCGCCGAGGAAGCAGGCTGGTCGGCCCGGACGGCGGGTATGGAGTCGATCCATCATGAGGTGGAGACGCTCCTCGACCAGGATTCCGTAGTAACCCTCGCAGACAGCCTGGGCCACGAGGCCGGTGGCCGTCGGCTCTTGGGTTCAGCCGGTACACGCACGGCGGACGAGAACGGGGTACGACAGGCCCGCAGGCTGCTGCGGGGTGGGGTCACCGCCCGACGCCAGCAGGTCGTCCTCATCACCGAGGCGATGGACGAGCACGATCGTGCGGTACGCGACCGGGGTGTCGCTGAGAGTCTGCTGGAGGACGCCCGTAGTCGGCTCACCGAGGCGATCGCCCGGCGGGACGAGGCGTCCGAAGCCTGGGACGGCGCCCTTGCCGTGCAGGCGCAATGGCTGCTCGCCTGGGCCGGCACCTGCGCTGAACTGCGCATTGCCGACGCCGAGGAACTGACGGCCAGAGCCGCGAACGAGGCTGAGGTGATGGCGCTGGTCAACGCCGCCGCCCGCCCGCTGGAACAAGAGTTCGCCGCAGCGGAGGCCACCGCGCGAGCCGCACGTCTGAAGATTCGGGACGAGCGAAGCCAACTTGAGGAGGAAGTCCGACGGCTGAGCGACGATACCGGCCTGCCGCCTTTGCCCCCTCCCACCCGCGCCACCGTCCGCACGGCGACGGCGGGCGCGCCCATGTGGCGATTGGTCGCCTTCCGCGAAAGTGTTCCGCTCTCCGTGCAGGCCGCGGTGGAGGCGGCATTGGAGGCATCGGGCCTCCTGGATGCCTGGGTCAGCCCCTACGACGGGATCGCCCTGCCGGGGCACGACACCAGGGCCGAGGCGGCCCTGGCCGTGACCGCCTCGGGGCCCAGTCTGTTGGAGGTGCTGAAACCCGAGGAGGACATCCCCGTCCCGGTCGACACCGTGACCCGCATCCTCGCCGGTGTCGCGTACGGCACTTCACTGCCCGGCGGTCACCCCGCGGCTGTCTCCGCCGATGGTGCCTGGCGTCTCGCGCTCGGCACCGGAACGTGGAGCAAACCGGAACCCGCTTACATCGGTGCCCTCGCGCGGCAACGGGCCCGGCAGCGCAGGATCGGTGAACTGACCGAGCGCATCAGCGAGACGAACGCCTGTCTAGCCACGCTCGACGACCAACTGCGCGGCCTCGGCGCTCGCCGCGCCCAGCTGGACGCAGACCGATCGGCCCGACCCGACCACCGGGAACTCGACGCCCGGCGGCGTGACTGGGACGGAGCCGAGGAGAAGGTGGCTGCCCGGGACGATGCTGTGCGCGACGCGGCTGCCTATCTGGCCCGGTGCGAGACCAAGGTGGCAGGCGCTCTGCGAACGCTCAGCCGTCGGGCGGCTGAACATGGACTGCCCACCGATCGCGGCCGGTTGCATGAGCTCTCCTCCGACATCGACAGGTTCAGGGACACCGCCGACAGTTGGGTGGACGCCCGTCTCACCGCGACCGCCGCCACCGACAGGGCTCGTCAGATCACCGCGCAGGCAGACCGCTCGCGCCGAGCTGCCGAGGAGCAGTTCGAGAACGCCGCAGCCGCCGAAGCCGAGGCGGCGGGACTGAAGGCGCGCCTGGAGGCGGTGGAGGCCACCGTTGGCGAGGACTACCGACAGATCGTCGCACGCGTCGCCGAGGCGCGCGCCGAACTGCGACGCTGTCGTGAGGAGGCCGGCCGGGCGGCCGATCTCCTTCTGCGCTTGGAAGGCCGTATCGGAGGTCTGCGGGCAACCAGTGGTCAGGATGTCGAACAACGGGAGCGAGCCGTCGCCACCCGAGACCGCGCAGCGCACCGGTTCCGGCATCTGTGTCTGGTGGGGCTCGCGGAGGATGCAGGTATCACACCGGAACTCGACGCTGGAGTCGGCACGAAGGCCACTCTGGAGGCCGCCCGCGCCACAGCGGCGAAGTGGCCCGGCATCCCGCACGCCCCACGCAATCTAGGCGATGCCGCGACCCGCCTTTCCGAAGCGGTCCACGAAGCCCGCCAGCGCCTCGGCGCCAATGCCGACCTGGATCTGGAGCCCGACGACGACATTAAGCTGTTCACCGCCACCCTGGACGGCATGCGGGTGGGGGCGACGGGCCTGCTCACCACGCTCACCCAGGAGCGCGACCGCAGTCGTGACGACATCACCACCGCCGAGCGGAGCCTCTTCGACCAGATCCTCACGGGCGACATCCGCCGTCACCTCGCCGCCCGCATCCGCCAGGCCGGCGAACTCGTCCACCGTATGAACGGGCATCTGGAGCGGGTTCGTACCGCCTCCAACGTCGCCGTCCAGCTTGTCTGGGACGTCCGCCCGGATCTTCCGGACGGTACCCGCACTGCCCGTCAGCTGCTGCTCAAGGACCCCGGCCGGGTCAACGAGACCGACCGGGAAGCCCTGCACGCCTTCTTCCGTGCCCGTATCGAGGAGGCCAAGGGCAGCGACACGGCCGCGAGCTGGGAGGAGCAGCTCGGCGAGGTGCTCGACTACACCGCCTGGCACCGCTTCACCGTGCGCCTTGATCGGGCGAACGGAGCCGGCTGGCAGCCGCTGACCAAGAAGCTGCACGGTGCACTCTCCGGCGGAGAGAAGGCCATCGCCCTGCACCTGCCGCTGTTCGCGGCAGTCGCCGCCCACTACGAGGCCGTGCCGTTGGCACCCCGGCCCATCCTGCTCGACGAAGTCTTCGTCGGCGTGGACGCGGTCAACCGCGGACAGGTCTTCGCCCTGCTCGCCGCACTCGACCTTGATCTCATGGTCACCTCCGACCACGAGTGGTGCACGTACGGCGAACTACCCGGCATCGCTGTCCACCAACTCCTCACCGACGGGGGCGATGACGCTGTCACCAGCGCTCGCTTTGTCTGGAACGGCACCGATCTGGAGGCGGAATGACCCACACCGAACCGGCCCCGGGTGAACGCACCCTGCGCCGTCCCGAACTCCGCCCGCTCTGGCACACGGTCCACAGCCGACTGTCCTCCGGCCGCCACGTCACCCGGGTGCGCCTCGGACCGCTTGACGAAGCTCAGCGTGAGGCTCTTGCCGACCTTCTGGGTCTGGACCGCCTGCCGGATCCTCACCCCTCCGTTTCGCTGGCCCGTCTGGAAGAGGCCGTCACCGAGCTGTCCGGCCTTTCGGTGAGTGAAACCGTCACCGAACTCGTGGGACCCCTCGACGATCGCGCGACAGAACGGCGCCGCAAGGAAGACGAACGTGCCAAGCTGTGAGCATGGTTGGACGGCCATGCCACCGTGCGGGCTCAGCCCGCGCTCGTCGGCTGGACCGCGTCGTGCCGAGCCACCGGTCTGGTCAGTGGCTCACCGGACCTGACCCGAAACCTGCTCGCGGACGCGTTGACCGTGCTCGCGGAATTCCCGGCCCAGGCTGAGCCCCTGCCCGTCTTCGCTGCCCGGGTCCTGAAGGGCGACTCCCACGCACTCGACGACGGTACCCGCCTGTCCACCCTCGTCCTTCGTGCTCTGGCGACTCTTCACGACACCGCCGTGCCAGAGTCCGCGGCGGACCGGCGCGCCTTGTGGACGCGCGCGGGCGTCTCCGACGACGACCTGTCGGCCACCGTTCTCGTCGGTGGACTACGTCCGGCCGGTGAAGGCCCGCTCGCCCGTGTGGCCCGTGTTTGTGCGGGGGCTGGTCAGGCCGCCAGTCTGACCCTCGCCCAACTGCGGGCCCCGGGCGAGTTCACCCTCACCTCCGATTCGCCACCCGTCGTCCACGCCGTGGAGAACCCCAGCATCCTGGCTCTGGCCGTACGCCGCTTCGGCTCGGACTGTCCGCCGCTCGTGTGCACATCCGGCTGGCCCAACAGCGCGGCCATCCACCTCCTCCGCCTTCTCGCGGATCGGGGCGCCATCCTCCGCTACCACGGCGACTTCGATGGCGAAGGCATCCGCATCGCCGCCTAACTCCTGGACAAGACGCCGGCCCGCTCCTGGCGCATGACGGCGGTGGACTACCGTGCCGCGGCAGCCCGCATATCGCACGGACCCAAGCCCGGCCGACTCACCGAGGCTCCTCGGGACCCCGAGCTCATCCGTGCCATGGCCGAACACGGCATCGCTGTAGTCGAGGAACTGGTGGCTGACGTCCTGTTGGCAGACTTGGTCGATGCGATTGCGTGAGGAAGCTGCTCCGGCCTGTCGTGACGCTCCGAGTGCCCGAAGGCCCTCCGGCAAACCGGGAAAGTGGCTGTTGACCTGCTGGTATGTCACGTCCATCGGTTGGCGACATGCGCCGATGGCGCACCACGCGGAACCGAGTGGGGCGTGGAGAAGCAGGGCCGTGGGGGGGGGGGGGGGGGGGGGGGGGGGGGGGGGGGGGGGGGGGGGGGGGGGGGGGTTGCGCCCTTGTTTCGCCGCTCCTTTACGTTTTTCCTTTTCCTTTTTTTT